>JBOIBN010000009.1:0-47829 GCA_050739575.1 Gammaproteobacteria bacterium | reverse complement strand
CGCGGTGGACGATATGTCCGGCAAGGTCGCGGACTTCTACGAAGAGGAAGTGGATACGCTGGTGGACGGCCTGAGCACGCTGCTCGAGCCGGTGATCATCGTGGTGCTCGGCGTCATCGTCGGAGCCATGGTCATCGCGATGTATCTGCCGATCTTCAACCTCGGCAACGTCATCTAGTCCGCGCACGCGTTGCGGTTCGCAGCCACGCTGAACCGATGAGCGCGCCGTTCGTTATCCCGACTGGTTCTGTGCTGCTTGCGGCCGCCGGCATTGTCGGCCTCGTCGTCGGCAGCTTCCTCAACGTGGTGATCCACCGCCTGCCGCGAATGCTCGAGCGGCGCTGGCGTGAGGAGTGCGCGGAGTTGACAGGCACGCCGCCCGAGACCGCGCCGGAGCGCTACAACCTCGTCGTGCCGCGTTCGGCCTGTCCGGCCTGCGGACGGCCCATTCCCGCCTGGGAGAACATCCCGGTCCTGAGCTGGCTCGCGCTCGGCGGGCGTTGCCGCGGCTGCCGCGTGCGGATCGGCCTGCGCTATCCGGCAGTGGAGTTGTTGGGCGGTGCGCTCGCCGTGATCCTCGCCTGGCGCTTCGGACCGACTCCCGCCTTTGCAGGCGGACTCCTGCTCGCGTGGACGCTACTCGCCGCGGCAACGATCGATCTCACGCATCTGATCCTGCCCGATGTCCTGACCTTGCCGCTGTTGTGGGTGGGGTTGCTTTTCAATCTGGGCGGCACTTACGTTTCGCTGAGCGCGGCGGTGATCGGCGCCGTGGTCGGGTATCTGGTGTTGTGGATCGTGTATCACGGATTTCGCCTCGCGACCGGCAAGGAGGGACTCGGCCGCGGCGACTTCAAGCTGCTCGCCGCGCTCGGCGCCTGGCTCGGCTGGCAGATGTTGCCGCTGATCATTCTCGCCGCGGCGCTCGTCGGGGTGCTTGTGGGCGGCGCCTGGTTGCTGCTCGCCCGGCGCGGGCGCGAGCATCCGATTCCCTTCGGCCCGTTTCTCGCCGCGGCTGGTCTGCTCGCGCTTCTCGCCGGGCCCGCGATCGAACGTGCCTGGCTCGCTTGGGGATTCTCCGGACATTAGCGATGCTAACGGTCGGACTCACCGGCGGCATTGCCAGCGGCAAGTCCGAGGCCGCGCAGGTCTTTGCCGCCCTCGGCGCCCCGGTGGTGGATGCCGATGTCATCGCCCGCGAGGTGCTCGCCCGCGGCTCCGCCGGTCTCGCCACGCTGGCCGCAGCGCTGGGGGCGGACATTCTCACGCCGGCGGGCGAACTGGACCGGGCACGGCTGCGGCAGCGGGTTTTTGCCACACCTGCGCTGCGGCGGAAAGTCGAGGCCATCACCCATCCGCTCGTGCGCGAACAAATTCGGCGCCGGCTCCTCGCGCTGGCCGCGCCCTACGCCATCGTCATGGCGCCGCTCCTGGTCGAATCCGGACTGGACCGCGAACTGGACCGGATACTGGTGACTGACTGTGCGGAATCGGTGCAGCTCGAACGCCTGATCGCGCGGGACGGAGAGAACGAGGGAAGCGCACGGCGGATGCTTGCCGCGCAAGCCACGCGGGCCGAGCGGCTGGCCGCGGCCGACGACGTGGTGGTCAACGATGGTTCCCTGGAGAATCTCGAAGCCGCGGTGCGCGAATGCCATGTCCGCTATCTGCGTCTCGCGCAGGGCCTCTAGCCACGGGACGAAGCCCATACGGCCCGTCACTGTTAGAATCGCAGTGCCATGAAACCAGCCGATCACGCAGCCCGTGCGCAGCCGGGCATCGCCCCCCTGATCTTCGAGCATCCGCTCTCGGAACGGGTGCGCAGCTTCCTGCGCCTGGAGGCGGTGCTCGCCGAAACTCACCAGCGGATCGCGCATCCCGAGCCCGAGATCAATCGTGCCGCTCTCGCGAGCCTGATCGAGCTTGCGGCGCTCGTCGAGCGCGGCGAACTCAAGCGCGAAGTGCTGACCGAACTGGATCGTCAGCGTCTGTCTCTCGCCCAGTTGCGCGACAGCGCGGGGGTGGACTCGAAACGTCTGCGCACGGTGCTTGCCGCGCTCGAAAGCGAACAATCCCGGGTCGAGGCGATGCCGGAGCGGCCGGGGCAAAATCTGAGGGGCAACGAATTTCTGGCTTCGGTGCGCAGCCGCAGTTCCATCCCCGGCGGAACCTGTGCCTTTGACCTGCCCGCACTGCATTGCTGGTTGGCACGCCCGGAAGCCGAGCGCCGGAGCGATCTCGAACGCTGGCTGGCGGAACTCGTCCCGCTGGAAAGCGCGATCGCGCTGCTGCTGCGTCACTTGCGCGAGGCTGGTGAGGCGGTGGAAGTAACGGCCTGCGGCGGCGTTTACGGTTATATGCCGCCGAGCGACAACCCGCCCCTGCTGCTGCGCATCGGCGTGCCCGCGGCAAGCGGCCTGTTCCCGCTCGTGAGCGCCGGCAAGCACCGGGTCACGATTCAGTTCCAGCGCTGGCTCGGCACCGAAACCCGGCCCGAAACGTTGCGGCGCGACGTCGTCTTCACGCTCGCGCTCTGCCGTCTCTGAAACCGGCCGCTTCCCACCACCCTCTTCCGGAAAAGCAGGTTACCTGGCAGGTGGGATACCCAAGTCCTTGCATATTTTCCGTGCCAGGATATCCCGAATTTCGGCGTGCCCGGGGAATGGCGGAGCGCTTGCCCTGGACAGGGTTGTCCCACCAGGAATGATTACGGCCTTCCCATATCAACTCACAACCTTGATCACGCGGTGCCGCAGTAATTGCTGCCGCTTCACAAAGCGAGGCGTTCCTCGACGAATGCTTCGCCCGCGGATGCACGTGCCTCGCGACGATTGAATTCAATCGCCTCACCAAGGGCTTCACGGAGGCTGACCATCAATTCGGACTTGGAGCGCTCCTGGCAATTGACACCCGGAACCTCCTCGATCCAGCCGATCCACCAGTGTCCGTCTTGCTTCAAGACGGCTGTATATCCCGTATCCATGATCCTATTATTAGGAACGAGACTGGAACTTGACGGTGGAAACGGCCTGAGAGCGTAGCGAGCGAAGACAGCTTGGACGTGGCCGGAGCGCAGTAGCTCTCAGGCCGTTTGCGGCCAGAAGGCGCGGATGGCGGCGATCCCCTGCCCCCAATGCGCCCGCACTTTCGGTAGATCCGCGGGCGTCATGCCGCCGATCGCGTAGGCGGGGATGCCGGCAGCCGCGACGATCTTCCCGAAGCCGTTCCAGCCAAGCGGCGGCGTGCCGGGATGCGACGATGTTGCGCGCACGCTGCCCACAATCACGTAGTCGAGACCGAGTTTGCGGGCGTGCGCCGCCTCCTCGACGTTGTGTACGGAAGCGCCGATCCAACCGGCGACGGCGGGACGTGCATCGAGCGTGACGAGCACGGCGGCCGGCAGATGCACCCCGGCGAAGCCGGACGGCGGTGCCGTCACCGCCCCGGTGTTGAGCAGAAGGATTTTCCCGCTCGCCTTTGCCGTCGCGGCAAGCGTTGGAGCGAGCGCATCGAGAAGCATCGGATCGCGTAGACGCAGCATCGCCCCGCCGGGCGAATCTTTCGCGAGCGCCTGTTTGAAGCAATGGATAAAGCCTTCGCTCTCGCCCGGCAGCGGTTCGGGCGTGACCAGCAGCGTCGCAGGCAATTCGAGCGCATTCAGAATCGGACGGTTGGCGGGCAACAGTGGAGCAGCGTATAAATCCGCCGGGCTATACCAACTCAAACGCTGGTCTTCCCGCGCATGGGGTTTGCCGCGCCAGCTTGCGAGCCGATACACATGCAGCAGCGCGTCGAACTCCGGATACGCATGCGCGAAACGGATCAGCGGCCGCAGGCGCGATTCGTCAAAGGAAATGCCCAGCTCTTCTTCGAGTTCGCGGACGAGTGCGGCGACCGGCGTTTCACCGGGTTCGAGCTTGCCGCCTGGAAATTCGAGATGTCCCGCCAGCGGCTTCGATGCGGGTCGCTCGCCGACCAGCACCTTGCCGTCCGCACCTTGCAGCACGCCGGCGGCAACTTCGATCGTTTTCATGGAGGCGGATCGCAGTCGGGACGACCGCTCCTACCGTACCCTGCGGCCAAAGTGCATTACCGTGGGAGCGGCGGTCTCCGCCGCGATCCCTTTGCAAAATTCGAGCGTCCCATGGGTTCGCGGCCGCAACGACCACTGCTTCCGCGAGGAATCGAAATCCGTCACCCGGCGGCGCGCTGGTTCAGACGTCCGTGGCAATGCTTGTACTTGAGGCCGGAACCGCAGGGACAGGCTTCGTTGCGGCCCACCTTGCGCCCGGAACGCACGAACGGTTCGGCCGACGGTGGGGGGGCGCCGGCGGCTTGCTCCGCGTCGGCGCCGGTTTCCGCCGCGGCGCCGGCCTCGGCGTGCTGGTACTGGTAGCGTCCGCTGTCGGCCCGACGCTCGGCCTCGACCGCGTCCACGTCCACCGGTGCGTTAACCTGCACTCGGGAAAGAATGCCGATCACTTCGAGCTTGTTGCGCTCGAGCATTTCGGTGAACATGGCGAAGGCTTCGCGCTTGTAGGCCTGCTTGGGATCCTGCTGGGCGTAGCCGCGCAGATGAATGCCCTGGCGCAGATGATCCATCGCCGAAAGATGTTCCTTCCACAGGCGATCCAGCGACTGCAGCACGATCGCCTTTTCAAACTGGCGCATGACCTCGGCGCCCACGAGTTTTTCCTTGTCCGCAAACTCCTGTGCAAAGGCTTCGACGATGCGGTCCTTGAAGCCCGCCTCGTCGAGTTCCGTCGCCACTTCGAGCCATTGCTTGAGCGGCATCTTCGCGCCGAATTCGCGCTCCAGCGCCTGACCGGCACCGGCGATATCCCACATGTCTTCCACGCTGTCGGGCGGGATGAACTCATCGAGCACGTTAACGAGCGCGTCGCGGCGCATCTCGACGACCCTTTCCGAGACGTCCTCGGTGGACATCAGTTCAGCGCGCTCCGCATAGATCACCTTGCGCTGGTCGTTGGCGACATTGTCGTAGTCGAGCAGTTGCTTTCTTTGATCGTAGTGGTGCGCCTCGACCTTGCGCTGGGCGTTTTCGATCGCCTTGGTGACCCAGGGATGTTCGATCGCCTCGCCGTTCTGCATGCCGAGCTTGCTCATCATTCCCTTCATCCGGTCGGAGGCGAAGATGCGCATCAGATTGTCTTCGAGCGAGAGGTAGAAGCGGCTCGAGCCGGAGTCGCCCTGGCGGCCGGAGCGGCCGCGGAGCTGATTGTCCACGCGCCGCGATTCGTGCCGCTCGGTGCCGACGATGTGCAGTCCGCCGGCGGCGATGACTTCTTCGTGACGCGCCTTCCACTGCGCGCGGATTTCGGCGCGCTTCGCTTCGTCCTCGCCGGCCGCTTCGAGTTCCTTGTCGGGATTGCCGCCGAGCACGATGTCGGTGCCGCGACCGGCCATGTTGGTCGCGATGGTGACCGTTCCGGGACGGCCGGCCTCGGCGATGACCTCGGCTTCGCGGGCGTGTTGCTTGGCGTTGAGCACGTTGTGGGGAATTTTCTTCTTCTTCAACAATTCCGACAGATACTCCGATACTTCGATTGAAGTCGTGCCGACCAGCGTCGGCTGGCCGCGGCGGCGGCAATCCTCGATGTCGTTGACGATGGCGTCGAATTTTTCCTTCTGCGTCAGGTAAACCTGATCCGCCTGATCGGCGCGTACGATCAGGCGATTGGTCGGGATCACCACGACCTCCAGCCCGTAAATGTCCTGGAACTCGTAGGCTTCGGTGTCGGCGGTGCCGGTCATGCCCGCGAGTTTCTCGTACATGCGGAAATAGTTCTGGAAGGTGATCGAGGCGACGGTTTGATTTTCCGCCTGCACCTTCACGCTTTCCTTGGCCTCGACGGCCTGATGCAGTCCCTCGGACCAGCGCCGACCCTCCATCGTGCGCCCGGTGAACTCGTCCACGATGATGACTTCGCCGTCGCGCACGATATAGTCCACCTCGCGCTTGTAGAGGTGATGTGCGCGCAGCGCCGCATTGACGTGGTGCATGAGATTCATGTTATGGGGAGCGTAGAGGCTTTCGCCCGGTTTGAGCAGCCCCGCGTGTGCGAGCACTTCCTCCACGCGCAGATGCCCCTCTTCGGTGAGGTACACCTGTTTCTGCTTCTCGTCCACCGAGAAATCGCCCGGGCCGTTCTCTTCCTTCTGCGCCTTGAGTTGCGGCACCAGACGGTCTATGCGGGCATACAGCGCCGTATCCTCGTCCGCGGCGCCGGAAATGATGAGCGGCGTGCGCGCCTCGTCTATCAGCACCGAGTCCACCTCGTCCACGATCGCATAATTCAGGCCGCGCTGTACGCGGTCGGCCAGTGAAAATGCAAGATTGTCGCGCAGGTAGTCGAAGCCGAACTCGTTGTTGGTGCCGTAGGTGATGTCGGCGGCGTAGGCGGCGCGTTTGTCGTCCGGCGTCTGTCCGGAAAGGGTGTAGGCGACCGTAAGCCCGAGCGCGGCGTAAACCGGACGCATCCATTCCGCGTCACGCTGGGCGAGATACTCGTTGACGGTAACGATGTGCACGCCCTTGCCGGCGAGGGCGTTCAGATAGGCGGGCAAAGTCGCGACCAGCGTCTTGCCTTCGCCGGTCGCCATTTCGGCAATTTTGCCGCGATGGAGCACCATTCCGCCGATCAACTGAACGTCGTAGGGCCGCAGGCCAAGACGCCGACGGCCGGCTTCGCGGGCGGCGGCGAAGGCCTCGGGCAGCAGCGTGTCCATTGCGACGCCGCCGGCGAGGCGGGCCCGGAATTCCGCGGTTTTTGCCCGGAGTGACTCGTCCGAGAGCGCCTGATACTCGGATTCCAGGGCATTTATGGCGATGATTTCGCGGCCGATCTGCTTGAGCAGCCGCTGATTGCGGCTGCCAACCACGCTCTTTAGCAGCGATCCGAGTACGGGCATTGGATAAACCCGTCGGAAAACGCCGATCGGCGCCCCGACATCTTTGGAATCAATCGATTATTTTAACAGGGCGAGGACACAGCCGCCGCGGGCAGGCGGCTGCGACAGTCCGTGTTCGCTAGCCGTGAACCGGGTTGCTGCCGATCACGTATTTCCAGGGATTCACGGGCTTGCCCTTGTAGTGCACTTCGAGGTGGACATGCGGGCCCGTAGAGCGTCCGGTAGAGCCCAGGAGTGCAATCGGATCGCCGCGCCGGACGATTTGACCGACCTTGACCAGCACCTTTTCGCTGTGAGCGTAATACGTGCTGTAGCCGCCGCCATCGTTCACGACGACGAGCTTGCCGTAGCCGTCGCGCGGGCCGGCCCAGGTCACGATACCCGATGCGATGGCGTGTACGCTGTCGCCCATGGGGCCGGCAAGATCTATCCCCTCGTGGAACTCGCGCTCTCCTGTAAAGGGATCGGTGCGCCAGCCGAAAGGCGAAGACACGTAACCTCCGCTGAACGGCTTGCCGCGCGGAATAACCTCGGAACTGAGCTGCTCGTGAAGGAGAAACGTTTCCAGAGCCGAAAGCTCGCGCTCCTGGTTCCATACACGCGATGAAAGCGCGGTAACGGCCGTGTTCAGGTTGTTCGCCTGCCAAGGCACTTCTCTCGCGGGGGCCGGGCCACCCTCGCCGGGCACGGCATTGAAGTTGAAGCTGCTCTTCTTGAGGCCGGTGAGTTTGACGATCTGGCCGCCCAGGGCGTTCAGTTGGTTGACCTGGGCGTCCAGCCGGGCCATGCGCGCCGCGATGGCATTGATGCCGGCTTGGCTTTGGATCCGCATTTCCGCCAGTACGGCGGATTCACTGAGCAGTTTGGCGCGCATGATCGCGACTTCGTCGTTCGGGGACCCGCTGCGATGTTGCCCGCTGCCACCGAGTACATAACCTCCGGCACCCAGAGCCACGACTAGTACGAGCGTCGCGAAGGCGGCCGCGCCAGCGTGCCGGCGACCCAGTTCGATACGGCGTGGCCCTTGCCTGCGGCGCATTACAATGATGTGCATTAATCCGATTCCATGATCGCGTTGAGCAGCAAATCCCGCCTCGAACGCCTGACTCTCGATGAGCCCCTCGGTGCCGTCTACCGATGGGCCCGCGAACTGGCTCTTTTACGCGACGCTGTCGCCGCAGTTCTACCCGCCACCGAGTCGGTCCACCTGGTCGGCGTCAGCACCGCCGCTCCCGGACGCCTGATCCTGTTTTCCGACTCCGCCGCCTGGTGCACCCGTCTGCGCTATCACGCACCGATGCTGGAAGCGGCGGCTCTACCTTTCCTGGGCCTGCGACCACGGTTGGAGTTTCGTACCCTGCCCGCAGTCTTCCAATCTGCGCCGTCGCAACGGCTCCCGCTTTCCGCCCGCGCGACTGCCACTCTGCGCAGTGCCGCCCGCACCATCAAGGACCCGGCGCTGGCCGCAGCCCTCAAACGCCTGGCCGAAACTCAGCCGGCGACCGGACCCCAGGCCGGGCCCGCATAGGAAATCGGCACACCTTCCGTTTCCTTGAAAACCACCTCTTCATACGCCGTGGCGTCGGCCAGCAGCGCCCGCAGAATTGCGTTGTTCAGGCCATGCCCGGGTTTGTACGCCATGTAGCGGCCGATCAACGTGCGTCCCAGCAGATAGAGATCACCCACTGCATCGAGAATCTTGTGCTTGACAAATTCGTCTTCGGAACGCAAGCCGTCCTCGTTCAGAATATGAAATTCGTCTAGCGCAATGGCGTTGTCGAGCGAGGCTCCGAGCGTCAGGTTGCGCCGGCGCAGATACTCGATGTCGCGCAAAAAGCCGAAGGTGCGCGCGCGGCTCACTTCCTTGACGAAGGAGGTGCTCGAAAAATTGACCAGGCTGCGACGGGTGTGCTGTTTGAAGATCGGGTGGTCGAACTCAATCTCGATGCCGACGCTGAATCCCTCGTGGGGTTCCAGTCGCGCCCATTTGTCGTCCTGCCGCACCTCCACCATCTTCTTGATGCGGATGAAGCGCTTGGCGGCGGCCTGCTCTTCAATGCCCGCCGACTGGATCAGGAATACGAAAGGACCGGCGCTGCCGTCCATGATCGGCACCTCGGGCGCCGATAGATCCACATACGCGTTGTCCACACCCAGCCCCGCCAGCGCGGAAAGCAGATGTTCCACTGTCGCAATGCGTACGTCGCCGGCCCTCAGGGTGGTCCCGAGGGTGGTATCACCCACGCAATGGGCTTCGGCCCGAATTTCCACCGGCGGCGCAAGATCCACCCGACGAAACACGATACCGGTGTCCGCTGCGGCGGGCCTTAGCGTCATGAAGACCTTTTGCCCGGTATGCAGGCCGACACCGGTCGCCCGGATACTGTTTTTCAAGGTCCGTTGCTTTACCATTGGCTCCATTGCACGCTTGGAAACAGCACCGTTCGGCGAATGCGGACGGCGTGATTTCGGTAGGCTAACATAAGCCTTGTGCTGTGTCACGGCTTTCTCTCCTTTTCCGGTTCGGCCGGATCAATCCGCCTGGCGCCGCAAAAAGGCCGGAATGTCCAAATAACGTGGATCCGACGGGTCCAGTCGAACCGAATCCCGGGACTCCCGGCGCTGCCGGATGATGGTCGGCGTATCGAGCAATTTTTCGTCAATTCCGCTCATCACTTCCGCTTGACCGCCGCCCCGGGCAACCAGCTTGATCTCCGGGCGCTCTGCTTCCCGGCGGCTGTGTCCCAGTCCGGTCGCGACCACCGTGACCCTGATCTCACCCTCGGTCATCGCCGGATCGATTACCGTGCCGACGACCACTGTCGCATCGTCGGACGCGATATCGCGAAGAATGTTCCCGACCTCGTCGAACTCGCCGATGGACAGATCCATGCCCGCGGTGATGTTGGCGAGTATCCCCTTGACGCCGGAAAGCGACACGTCTTCGAGCAGCGGGCTCGCGATCGCGTCCTCAGTCGCACGGCGCGCGCGCTCCTCGCCCCTGGCCGCGCCGGAACCCATCATGGCCATGCCCATCTCGGCCATCACGGTGCGCACATCGGCGAAGTCCACGTTGATCAGGCCGGGACGGGTGATCAGCTCCGCAATCCCCTGCACCGCGCCGGCGAGTACGTCGTTGGCCGTTCCGAAGGCCTCGAGCAGCGTGGTCTTGCTATCGAGCACCTTGAGCAGCTTGTCGTTCGGGATCGTGATCAGCGAATCCACGTAGCGGGCGAGTTCGTTCAGGCCCTGCTCGGCGACGCCGTTACGCTGCTTGCCTTCCCAGCCGAAGGGCTTGGTGACGACGGCGACGACGAGAGCCCCCGCTTCCTTCGCGATCTGGGCCACGACCGGCGCGCCGCCCGTTCCCGTGCCGCCACCCATCCCGGCGGTGATGAACAACAGGTTGCAGCCGCCGATCACCTCGAGGATGCGTTCGCGGTCTTCCATCGCCGCCTGCCGGCCGACCTCGGGGTCAGCCCCTGCGCCAAGCCCGCGGGTGATGCCCGCCCCGAGTTGGAGCACCGTCTTGGCGTTGGTGCTTCTGAGGGCCTGGGCATCGGTATTGGCACAAATGAAATCCACTCCTTCAATGCCGGAAGCCACCATGTGACGCACGGCGTTGCCGCCGCCGCCGCCCACTCCGATGACCTTGATCACGGCCTCCTGGTTTACTCCATCCATCAGTTCAAACATGGCACATCTCCTGTGGTCAGCATGGGTTAAAAATTACGACAATCAGAAATTCCCCTCGAACCAGCGACGCATCCGCTCGAATATGTCGCTTAATCCACCGCCGCGCGGGTGTTCGGGTCCGCGTCTCCCGACGAGCGCTTCGCGTGCATAGATGAGCAGCCCGACACCGGTCGCGTGGATCGGATTGCGCACGACTTCGACAAGCCCGGCCACGCCGGTCGGCGCACCCAAACGGACCGGCATGTGAAAGATGTCTTCGGCGAGTTCCACTGCGCCCTCCATCTTGGAAGCGCCGCCGGTGAGCACGATGCCGGCGGCGATCATGTCCTCGAAACCGCTGCGCCGGATCTCCGCCTGGATGAGCGCAAAGAGTTCCGCATAGCGCGGCTCCACCACCTCGGCCAGGGTCTGGCGCGCGAGGCGTCGCGGCGGACGCTCGCCGACGCTGGGTACCTCGATGGTTTCCGCGCTCGAAGCGAGCTGCGGCAACGCGCAGGCAAATTTGAGCTTGATCTCCTCGGCGCTCTTGGTGGGCGTCCTGAGCGCGATCGCGATGTCGTTGGTCACCTGATCGCCGGCGATCGGAAGCACCGAGGTGTGGCGCAGTCCGCCCTCGGAGAAAATCGCGATGTCGGTGGTGCCGCCGCCGATATCTATCAGGCAGACGCCGAGATCCTTTTCGTCTTCGGTGAGCACCGAATAGCTAGACGCGAGCTGTTCGAGCACGATGTCGTCCACGGAAAGGCCGCAGCGGCGCACGCATTTGTCTATGTTCTGCACCGCGGAGATCGCACCGGTCACGATGTGCACGCGCGCTTCCAGACGCACGCCGGACATGCCCACCGGCTCGCGGATGCCGTCCTGGTTGTCAATGACGAATTCCTGCGGGATGACGTGGAGAATCTCTTGGTCTCCCGGGATCGGAAAGGAGCGGGCGGCCTCGATCACGCGCTCGACATCGGCGGCGGCGATCTCCTTGTCCTTGTCCTTGCCCCCCCGGATGCCGACGATGCCGTGCGAGTTAAGACTTTTCACGTGGGAGCCGGCGATACCGGCGTAGACCGAGTGAATCTCGCAGCCGGCCATGAGTTCGGCCTCTTCCACTGCGCGCTGAATGGACTGCACGGTGGATTCGATGTTCACCACCACCCCTCTCTTGAGTCCGCGCGAAGGATGCGAGCCGACGCCCACCACCTCGATCGTGCCGTCGGGTGCGAGTTCGCCGACGATCGCAACGACTTTCGAGGTGCCGATGTCGAGCCCGACGACGAGTCGCCGTTCAGTTTTTCTGGCCATGATTTCCCTCATCCGTGTTGTCTCGCCAAGCCACCGCGAATCCGTTCGGATAGCGCATATCAATCGTCGCGGCTCGAGCGAGCGCCGGTCCGAGCGCCGGTACCGCGACCGCAACGAAGCGGTGGAGCTGTACAAGCGGCCGGTCGCGACCCAGCTCGAGCACGAGTCCGCCGGCGAACACGACGCCGAGTTCACCGCGAGCGTTCTCGCGCATGGCCCGAATGACCAAGTGTCGCGGCGCCACCAACGCGCGGGCACGGGAGAAGTCCGCAAACAGTTCCGCCGCACTGCCCGGCGGGCCGGAGAGCCGCGGCAGGTTCGCGAATCGCGGCGCCTGCGGTGGACTGAAAACCTGCCCCGAAGCGCCAAGTAGCGCCGCAGCGTTCCAGTGCGCGACGGGCTGCTCGAGCGTCACGTCAATCGCGAGCGTGCCCGGCCACTGGCGGCGTACCCGGGCGTGCGCGACCCACGGCAAGGCTTCCACCCGCGCGCGCACCGCATCGAGATTCACCGTGAACAGGCCGTCTTGCAGCACCGGGAGCGCCGCAGCGCGAACCGCCGCCGGCGAGAGCGGCGCACCGTCGGAAACGCTGACGGCGATCTGCGTCACCGGTGGTCCCGCCGGCACCACAAAAAAGAATCGCGCGAAGACGACGACCGCGGTCGCCAGCGCCGCAATCAACAACCATCCCCGGCCGCGCTGCGACCAGCGCTGGGGCGAAAGCGCAATCGCCTCAGCGCGCATCGACTGCCTCCACACGCGTCGCCGCCTGCCGCAGCGCGGCGAGATCGCGCGCGTGGCGGCCGATGTCGCCTGCCCCCAGTGTGAGTACCAGATCACCGTCGCTCACGAGGGCATCGAGCGTCGCCGGCAATTCGGAAAAATCCGGCAGAAACACCGGCTCCAGCCGGCCGCGGCCGCGAATCGCGCGCGCCAGCGCCCGCGCATCCGCACCTGCGATCGGCTTCTCGCCGGCAGGATAGACCTCGCCGAGCACCAGCACGTCCACGTTCGCCAGCACAGCGGCAAAATCATCGAGCAACTCGCGTGTGCGGGTATAGCGATGAGGTTGAAATACCACGACCAACCGCCGCCCCGGCCACGCCTCACGTGCAGCATCGAGGGTGGCAAGAAGTTCGCGCGGATGATGCGCATAGTCATCTATGAGGAGCGCCCGCGCATGTCCGAACCGGAGTTGACCCAGATTCTGAAACCGTCGTCCGATGCCGTGAAATTCCGCGAAGGCGCCCACGATCGCATCGTCGGAAATATCCAGCTCCGCGGCGACAGCCACGGCGGCGAGCGCGTTCGCCACGTTGTGGCGCCCGGGAAGATTAAGCGTGAGCGCGAGCGGCGCGGCACCCGGACGTGCGGCGGTAAAGCGCATGCGTGCCCCTTCGACGATCACGTTTTCGGCCCTGAAATCCGCCGCACCGAAACCGTAGGTCGAAACCGGACGTCCCAAGGTCTGCGCGCAGCGTGCGAGAATCGGGTCGTCCGCACAGACGATCGCGCGTCCGTAGAACGGCAACTGGCGCATGAACTCGACAAAGCTTGCCTCGAGCCGGCCGAAGTCTCCGCCGTAGGCACCGAGATGATCGCGATCCACATTGGTGACGACGGCAAGCATCGGCTGGTAGTGCAGGAAGGAGGCGTCGCTTTCATCCGCCTCGGCAACCAGATAGCGGCTCTGGCCGAGCCGGGCGTTCACTCCCGCGCTTTCGAGACGTCCGCCGATCACGAAGGTCGGATCGAGACCGGCCTCGATCAATACGCTCGCAATCAGGCTGGTCGTGGTGGTCTTGCCGTGCGTCCCGGCAACGGCGATGCCGTAGCGAAAGCGCATCAACTCCGCAAGCATTTCGGCCCGCGGAATGACCGGAATGCGCCGTTTGCGCGCGGCCTCGATTTCGGGATTGCGCGCACCGACCGCGCTCGTGGTTACCAGCACGTCGGCATCGGTAAGGTTGGCCGCGCGATGCTCCGGATAAATGTTGGCCCCGAGTTCGCGCAGCCGCGCGAGCGCCGGTCCGTCCTTGAGGTCGGAGCCCGATACCGCATAACCGAGATTGATGAGCACCTCGGCGATGCCGCTCATGCCGACCCCGCCGATGCCGACCATGTGCACATGACGTACGCGGCCCATCGGTTCGTTCATGGTGCGGCCACCGCAAGCACCGCCCGGGCGACCCGCTCGGCGGCATCGGAACGCGCAAGCCCGCGCGCCCGTTCGGCCATTTCGCCGAGCAAGGCTCGGCCGCCGACCGCAAATTCATTCAGCATCACCGCGAGTGATGCCGCGTCGAGTTTGCTTTCCGGCACGAGCCGTCCAGCTCCCTCAGACACGAAGACGCGCGCGTTGACGCTCTGGTGGTCGTCCACCGCGGCCGGGAACGGCACCAGGAGGGCGGGCAAACCGACGGTCGCGAACTCGGCTAGGGTGAGCGCGCCTGCGCGGGCGATTGCAAAATCGGCCCAAGCATAAAGGGCGAGCATCTCGCTGGAGAAACCCTCGACCTGTGCGTGAATTCCTGCGGTTTTATAGGCCTCGCAGGTCGTCTCGACGTGAGCAGGTCCGGCCAAGTGGCAAATCTCAAACTCGCCGTCACACCGGGCAAGCGCTGCGGGCACCGTTTCGTTCAGCACCCGCGCCCCCTGGCTGCCGCCGATGACGAGCAGATGCAGCGCGCCGTCGCGCTCGCGGTAGCGCGCGGCGGGCGGCGCGAGGCGCGTTAATTCCTCGCGCACCGGATTGCCCGTGAACTCGCCGCGTTTGCCGAAGGTGCCGGGGAAACCGGTCAGCACCCGTGCCGCGAGGCGCGCGAGCACGCGATTGGTATAGCCGGCGATCGCGTTCTGCTCGTGCACCA
This sequence comes from Gammaproteobacteria bacterium, assembly GCA_050739575.1. Taxonomy (GTDB): domain Bacteria; phylum Pseudomonadota; class Gammaproteobacteria; order JAKDMP01; family JAKDMP01; genus JBOIBN01. The sequence goes on along the minus strand of JBOIBN010000009.1, from coordinate 33,033 downwards.
CGAGCGGGCAGCGTGCGCACCAGGCGGCGAGTCCGCCGGCACCGCTGGCATAGCCGCCAAAGCCGATCGCGGCGCGCGGCTTGATCCGCCGGATGAGACGCCAAGCGCTCAGGATCGCAGCCACGAGACGCGGCGGCCCGAGCAGTTTGCGTCCGAGACTGGTGCCGCGCAGCCCGCGTCCGGGCAGCGCGGTGAAAGCGATTCCCGCGGCGGGCACGAGCCGGGTCTCGATCCCGCTGGTTCCACCCAGCCAATGCACGGGAACCGAATGTTCACCGAATACGGCGGCCACGGCGAGTGCCGGAAACACGTGACCGCCGGTACCTCCGGCGAGAATGAGAATCGGACGGGCGCTCACCGGCTCGCTCCGTGCGCGCGCGCGACGAGCGTTTCGCGCGCGGCCCTGAGCAACAGCCCGCAGACGGCGAGATCCACGATCAGGCTCGAGCCGCCCGCACTCATCAGCGGCAGCGTGAGTCCCTTGGTCGGCAGCACGCCGAGATTGACGCCGATATTCACGAAGGCCTGCACGCCGAGCAGCAGGCCGAGTCCGAAAGCGAAATTTCCCGCGAAAGTGAGACCCGCATCCGCCGCGCGCCGTGCGATCGTCAGCGCCCGCAATGTCAGCGCGAGATAGAGCGCGATCACCGTTACGACGCCGAGGAGTCCCAACTCTTCCGCCAGTACCGAGAAGATGAAATCGGACTGCGCCTCGGGGAGATAAAACAGTTTCTCAACGCTCTGGCCAAGCCCGGCTCCGAAGATGCCGCCGTGACCGACGGCAAGCAGCGCCTGGGTGAGTTGAAAGCCGCTGCCCTGCTGCACAGCCCAGGGATTCAGGAAGGTGGTCAAACGTTCGAGCCGATAGGAGGAACTCACTGCGAGCACGATTGCCGCGCCGCCAAAGAGAAGCAACAGTACGAAGGTGTCGCGTTTGCGGGCGCCCGCGAAAAAAAGCATGCCGAGCGCAGTGATGAACAACACGATGGTGCCACCGAAATCGGGTTCCGCAAGCAGCATCAGCGCGACCAGTGCGACGACCCCGACGGGTTTGGCAAGGTTCCAGAACGATTGCGCGAGACCCTCGCGATGCACGAGCGCGTAGCCCGCAATGTAGATCAGCACCAATATCCGCGCCGGTTCCGAGGCCTGCAGCGTGAACGGTCCGAGATCGAGCCAGCGGGCGCTGCCGTTTACGGAGTGTCCGAGACCGGGAATGTATACCGCGACCAGCAGCAAGAGTGCGAGTATGAGCGCCGGATAACGCAGGCGTTCCAGATAGACGAGCGGCGTCCCGTAGAGCACCGCCGCTACCGCGATCCCGATGAGCGCAAAAACAAATTGCCGCACAAAGTCGTCCACTCCGCCTGCCGCACTCGTCGTCGGCAATGCAGTCGAAGCCACCATCACCAGACCGATGCCGAGCAAGGCAAATATAAGCCCGCAAAGCAGTGCATCCGGCGCGGGCGGCGCATGCCGCGGCGCACTGCGCGCGCCTAATGCGGCCTCAGTCGTCATCCAGTGCCTCGACGGCGGCGACGAAGGCTTCGCCGCGTTCGTTGTAATTGCGAAACTGATCGAAACTAGCGCAGGCCGGCGCGAGCACCACCTGATCGCCGCGCTCGGCAAGTGCGGCCGCGATGCCAACCGCCTCCGTCATCGTTCCCGCGCACGCCAGCCGAACACGACCGGCGAGCGCGCGCTCGATCAACGGCGCATCGGTACCGATCAAGACCACGGCGCGTGCCCTTTCCGCGAGCAGCGCAGCAAACGGCGTAAAGTCCTGGCCCTTGCCCTGACCGCCCGCAATCACGAGCAGGGGACCGGTGAGCCCGGCAAGCGCGGCACAGGCGGCGTTTACGTTGGTCGCTTTGGAATCGTCGAGATAGCGCACACCTCGCCGTTCGGCAACGAACGCGAGACGATGCGGCAAGGCGCGAAAATCGCGCACGGCCCGTGCAATCGCTGCGTCCGGCAGACCCGCCGCCGCCGCGAGCGCCCAGGCCGCGAGCACATTGGCGAGATTATGCTGTCCGGCGAGCGGTACTTCGGCGGCAGCGAGCAGGCGCTCTTCGCCGCGGCACAGCCAGGGTTCGGCGGCCGGCCCGCGCAGGCCATAGTGATGCCCTGCGGGTTCGTCGAGTCCGAAACTGACGATGTCGGTGCGGCCTTCGACCATCGCGCGCACGAGTGGATCCTCGCGGTTGACGATCGCGGTCCGCGCATGATGAAAAATCCGCGCCTTGGCCGCGGCGTAGGCGGTTAGGCTTCCGTGACGGTCGAGGTGATCCGGGCTCACGTTGAGCACCGCCGCCGCTAACGGCGCGAGCGAGTGCGTGAGTTCGAGTTGGAAACTCGACAGCTCCAGCACGTAAAGCTCTATCGCCGGGTCCAGCAGTTCGAGCACGGGCGTGCCAAGATTCGCCCCCGCGGCAACGCGCCGGCCCGCACTCGATGCCATGGACGCGGCGAGCACCGCGACGGTGCTCTTGCCGTTGGTGCCAGTGACGGCGAGAACCGGCGCGGTAACGACACGGGCAAACAGTTCCACGTCGCCGACGATCTCGACGCCGTGTTCGCGTGAGGCGATTACGGCGGGAGCATCGAGCGGCACGCCCGGCGACACGACCACGAGTTCGACTTCGGCAAGCCTTGCGGAAACATCTTGCGGACTGCACCAGGCCGTGCCTGCGAGCGGCGCACGCGCCGAATCATCGTCGGTTGCATATACACGCCAACCTATGGTTTCGAGATAGCGCTGAGCCGACACGCCGCTCGCGCCGAGCCCGATCACGAGTGCTTTTGCCTGAGCCTGCATCATTGCCGCCATTCCTCAGCGCACCTTGAGCGTGGAAAGGCCCACGAGCACGAGAATCACCGTCACGATCCAGAACCTCACGATCACCTTGGGCTCGGCCCAGCCCTTCAGCTCGAAGTGATGGTGAAGCGGCGCCATGTTGAATATCCGCCGCCCTGTGAGGCGATACGACCCGACCTGCATGATCACCGACAGGGTTTCGATTACGAACACGCCGCCCATGATGAAAAGCACGATCTCCTGGCGCACCATGATGGCGACGATTCCGAGCGCAGCGCCAAGCGCGAGCGCGCCGATGTCACCCATGAAAACCTGCGCGGGGTAGGTGTTAAACCACAGGAAACCGATGCCGGCACCCACCAGCGCGCCGCAGAACACGGCAATCTCGCCGACGCCGGAAACGTAGGGGATGGCGAGATAGTCGGCGATCTTGACGTTGCCGGTCGAATACGCGAACACGCCGAGCGCCCCGATGATCAGCACCGTCGGCATGATCGCGAGCCCGTCAAGCCCGTCGGTCAGATTGACCGCATTGGAACTTCCGACCAGGACCAGATAGCATGAAAGCAGAAACCAGCCCCCCATCGGGATCGCGATCGTTTTCGCGAAGGGCACGAAAAACTCTGTTTCCGCGGGACTCTTTGCGGTCAGGTAAAGCCACACGCCGAGCCCCACCGCGGCGAGCGACTGGATCAAAAACTTGCGCCGTGCGGAAAATCCCAGCGAGCGCGCACCGCGCAGTTTGATCGCGTCGTCCACTGCTCCGATCGCGCCGAATACGACGAGCGTAACCAGCGCCACGTCCACGAAACGATTGTCGAGCCGACCCCAGAGCAGCGTCGTTACGATCACGACGGCAATAATGAGTACGCCACCCATGGTCGGCGTACCCGTCTTGCTTAGATGCGTCAGCGGACCTTCCTGACGCACGAACTGACCGACCTTGTGCAAGGTCAGCTTGCGGATGAAAAGCGGCCCGAACGCGAATGAAAAAATGAGCGCGGTCAGCACCGCGAGTATTGTGCGCAGGGTGATGAAGTCCACCACCCGAAAGCCGGAGATGTAACGGCTGAGATATTCCGCAAGCCACAGCAACATTTATCCGTCCTCCTCCAGAAGAGCGGCGGCGACACGCTCCATGTGTGCGCTGCGCGAGCCCTTCACCACGACCACCGTGCCCGTTGCGAGTTGCGCACGCAGCTGCGCGGCGAGCGATTCGACATCCGTTGCCGCCAGACCGCCCTCGCCGAAGGCGTCGGCAGCTTCGGCGGCGAGCACGCCAAACGCATAAAGACGCGTCACACCGGCGGCGCGCGCATCCCGCCCCACCCGCCGGTGCCACTCGGCGGATTCCGGTCCGAGTTCGCCGAGATCTCCCAGTACCAGCCAGACGTCAGGTTCGAGCGCGGCGGCGGCCGCGAGGGCGGCGGCAACCGAAGCCGGATTGGCGTTATAACTGTCGTCGAGCAGCAACGCGCCCGAGACCAGCCGTTGCGGCGCCAGGCGCCCCGCCGACGGACGTACGAGCGCAAGCCCGCGGGCGATGCTGTCCGGCGCAACGCCGAGACTCCAGGCCGCGGCCGCGGCGGCGAGCGCATTGCCTACGTTGTGGCGTCCGAGCAGGCGCATTTCTACGCGTGCGCTTCCATCCGGTGTGACAAGTGTGAAAAAGGTACCTGTCGCACTCGTCTCGATCGAATGCGCGGTGACCTGCGCATCCGCATCGAGACCGAACGTGACCCAGTGACGCGCCGCGCTCGCCCGTTGCCAGTCCTCAAGCCACGGCGAGGCAGCAGCCGGCGCCACCGCGAGTCCTTCGGCGCCGAGCGCAGCGAACAAGGCCCCCTTCTCGCGGGCAACGCCCTCGATGCTGCCGAAGCCCGCAAGATGTGCCGGCGCAATGCTCGTGATCACGGCCGCATCCGCGTGCGCCATGTCCGCGAGTGCGGCAATCTCCCCCGGCGCATTGGTGCCCAACTCGACCACCGCGTAGCGATGCTCGGCATTGAGCCGTGCGAGCGTGAGCGGCAGGCCGATCAGATTATTGAGATTGCCGCTGGTCGCCAGCGTCGGCGCAACCTGTGCAAGCACGGCGGCAAGGAGATCCTTGGTCGTGGTCTTGCCGTTCGAGCCGGTGATCGCAATCACCTGCGCGGCCTGTGCATCGCGCCAGGCGCGGGCGAAACGACCGAGTGCGGCGAGCGTGTCTGCGACCTCGACACGCGCGAGTTCACAGTCAACCGCACGGCTCGCGAGCAAGCCGGCGGCGCCTGCGGCCGCCGCAGCCGCCGCGTAATCGTGCCCATCGAAATGTGACCCGTGCAGACAGACGAACAATGCCCCCGCCTCCATCCGGCGGCTATCGGTAATCACGGCGCCGAATTCCTCGTCGGAACCGACGAGGCGACCGTCCGTCGCCTGCGCGACCGCGCCGAGTGTGCGCGGCATTACCAAGGCGATCCTCCCAGCAGCTGCCGCACGGCATCGCGATCGCTGTAGCGGCGCCGCTCGTTACCGACGATCTGCACCGTCTCATGTCCCTTGCCCGCCACGAGCACCGCGTCACCGGGCCCGGCCCCGGCGAGCGCGGCCTCGATTGCTTCGAGACGATCGTGAATCACGGCGACGGGCTTGTCTGCCGGAATGCCGGCGCGAATCCCGGCCACGATATCGGCTGGATCCTCGCCGCGCGGATTATCGTTGGTGAGCACGATCCGCTCGGCGCCGGCCGCGGCCACTTCGCCCATCTGCGCTCGTTTACCGCGGTCGCGATCGCCGCCGCAGCCGAATACTACGGTGACCCTTCCCGGCACATGTCCGCGCACGGCAGCAAGTGCCTGGGCCAGTGCATCCGGGGTGTGGGCATAGTCCACGACTACGAGAGGCTGGCGTCCGCCACCGTAACTCTCCATCCGCCCCGGCACCGTGCGCGCCTGGGAAACGCGCGCAAGCGACTCTTCGAACGGAGCGCCGCGCGCGAGCAATACCGCGAGCACGGCCAGCAGATTGACCGCGTTGAAGCGCCCCACGAGGCGACTACGCAGGGTCGCAGTTCCGAAGTCGCCGGCGATTTCAAGCGCGAGGCCGTCGCCGTTCGAATGCACGTCTGTCGCGAAGAGGCGGCGTCCGATGAACCAGGCAGGGGCGTCGCTTTCGAGCCCGAAACCGATCCGCTCGACTTGCGGGGCCGCGCGCGAAGCGAAGTCCTCGGCTACCGGATCGTCGAGATAAAGCACCGCGCGGCGCAGACCCGGCCACGCGAAGAGCCGCGCCTTGGCCTCGCGATACTCTTCCATCGTATGGTGGTAATCCAGGTGATCACGGGTCAGGTTGGTGAACACGGCGTTCTCGAAGTGGATGCCGGCCACGCGTTCCTGATCGAGCGCGTGCGAGGACACTTCCATCGCGACGTGGGCGGCACCGTAACCGCGCAGGCCAGCGAGGATGGCCTGCAGACGCACCGGATCGGGCGTGGTTTCGATCGCAGGCTCGAGCATGCCGTACAGTCCATAACCCAGCGTGCCGATCAAACCCGAGGTTTGGCCCCAATCGGCCAGAACCTGGGCAAGGATCGTAGTAACGCTGGTCTTGCCGTTGGTGCCGGTTACGCCGGTTACCGCCATGGCGGCGCTCGGATCATCGAAGAAGCGGGCGGCGATCGGACCGGCGTGACGATGCAGTTCGGGTACTGCGATCAGCGGCGTCGCGTGCAGGAGCTTCGGCAGAATCAGATCCGGTTGCGGTTCGTACAGGACGGCAACCGCGCCTCGCCCACAAGCCTGCGCGGCATACTGAAGACCGTGGTCGCGCGTGCCATGGCAGGCGAGAAACACCCAACCAGGACGAATGCGCCGGCTGTCGAGCGCAAGCCCCTCGATCCTGATTGCGGGCGCCCGGGACGGGACATACCCAGCACAGAGTTCGGCGAGCGATTTCCCCGTCTGCGACAGCGGCGCGATATTCACGCCGGGCCTCCCCGCGCGGTGGCCGGGGCAGTGGCCAGCACCGTACCCGCGTCCGGCGCGATGTCCAGCAGGCGCAGCGCGCCCTCCATGACCTCACGAAACACCGGTGCCGACACCTGGCTGGCGAAGTAATGCCCGTGCGAGGCACCGCGGACGAGGACTGCCACAACCAGCCGGGGATCGGCGGCCGGCGCCATGCCGACGAAGACTGAGTTGTAGCGGTCGTCGGAGTAGCTGCCGTCGCGATAGATGTGCGCCGTACCAGTTTTGCCCGCCACGCGGTAGTTGGGAATCTGCGCACGATGCCCAGTGCCCTGGTCCGATACAACGGTCGTGAGCATGGCGCGCAATTCGGCGTCTATTCCGGCCGGAATGATCCGCGGACCCGGCGTCGGTTTATCCTGCTTGATGAAAGTCGCCGGGCGCTGCACGCCACCGTCGGCGATCGCGAGATAACCCTGCGCCAGTTCGAACGCGGTCACCGAGACGCCGTAGCCGCGCGAAATCGCCGCCTGCTCGACCGGACGCCAGCTGCCGTAATAGGCGAGTTGACTGGCGGTGGCGCCGGGAAATCCGCTGACGACCGGTTGTCCAAAGCCAAAGCCGCCCAGGATCCGGTACAGGTAATCGGATGGCAGTGTGAGCGCCACCTTGGCCGCCCCGACATTGCTCGATTTTTCGAGCAGGGTGGTGAGGGTGATCGTGCCGAGCGGCTCGTCGTCGTGGATGGTGTATCCGCCCACCGCCCAGATGCCGTTGCCAGTGGCCACCGTGCTCTGCGGGTGCCAGTTCCCCGAGGCGAGGGCGGCCGCGATGATGAAGGGTTTGAACGTGGAGCCCGGTTCGAACAGATCGGTGACTGCGCGGTTGCGGTACAGATCGGCCTGCAGATCCGAGCGCACGTTCGGATTGTAGGACGGCTGATTCACCATCGCGAGCACGCCGCCCGTCTTCACGTCGAGCACGACGATTGAACCCGAAACGGCTCCCTGCTTCGTAACCGCCTCGGCTAACGCTTCGTAGGCGAGATACTGGATGCGCATGTCGAGGCTGGTGACGAGATCTCGCCCCGGGTGGGGTTGAGCGATCACCTCATCGTCTTCCACCGGGCGGCCGTCGGCACTTGTCACCACCCGCATCGCGCCGGCCTTGCCCTGCAACCAGCCTTCGTACTCGAGTTCGAGTCCATACTGCCCGCGATCGTCAATGTTGGTGAACCCGACTACCTGCGCCGCCACCTGACCCGCAGGGTAATAGCGCCGGTATTCGCGCTTGCTGTGGACGCCGGTAAGGCCGAGGGCCAGGGCCTTCCCGGCGATGGCGGGCGGTAGTCCACGCGCCACGTACATGAAACTCTTGTCCGCATGAGCGGCGAGGTTTGCGGCGAGCGCCGCAGGCTGCATGCCGAGCAGACGCGCGAGCGGTGCAAGCGATACGTCACGTCCGATGACGACCTTCGGATTTACCCAGATTGCCGCCACCGGCGTCGAAATCGCGAGCGGCTGTCCGCGCCGGTCGAGAATCATCCCGCGATGGGCGGGAAGTTCCACCGTGCGCATCTGCTGACGCGCGGCGCGATCCGAAAGCAGGGGGTGACGGAAGATCTGCAGATCCACGGCCCGCACCGCGAGAACTCCGGCTGCCATGGCAAAAAGCACACCGACCGCAAGCATGCGATTACGCGGCAGACGACTCACCGCACCTCCACGATACGCACCGTCTTCGGCGGCTGCATGTCGAGTTTGTTCTTCGCGATATCCGCCACGCGAACATGCGCCGCGAGCGTCCACTCCTCGAGTTCGAGCTGACCGCTACGCGCTAGCAGCGCTTCGTGCCGGTCGCTCAAGGAGTCGAGCTCGGCAAACAAGCCGCGGTTGCGCGCCGCGGAATACACGACCGCGAGCGCGTTGCAAAAGACGATCAATGCCGCCAGCACGATAATGACAAGGGGCGGACGCCGGGACCGCGGCGTCATACTCACGCGGGTCGCTCCGCGACGCGCAGGCGGGCGCTGCGCGCGCGTGGGTTGCGCGCCGTTTCCTCGAGCGTAGGGCGCAGCAAACGCGTGACGAGTTTCAGGCGCGGAGGCTCCGCATGCGCGGCATCGCGCATGAAATGCTTGACAATCCGGTCTTCCAGCGAATGGAAACTGATGACGAGCAGGCGTCCACCGGGCGCGAGCAGCTCAGGACTCGCCGCCAGTGCGGTGCGCAATTCCTCGAGTTCGGCGTTGATGTGGATGCGCAACGCCTGGAAGCTGCGCGTGGCCGGATGCAGCCGTCCGCGGCGGGGCACGGCGCGCGCGATCAATTGTGCAAGCTCCGTGGTCGTCGCCAAGGCATGTTCGCGCCGACGCGCGGCAATCGCCCTTGCGATCCGCCGGCTGTAGCGCTCCTCACCGTAGCGGAAAATCACGTCCGCAATCTCCTGTTCCGGCGCGCGCGCGAGCCACTCGGCAACGCTTGGCCCGACACCCGGATCCATGCGCATATCGAGCGGCCCCTCATGCTCGAAGCTGAACCCACGCGTGGAATCTTCCAATTGCGGCGAAGAAACCCCGAGATCGAACAGCAGCCCGGCCACGCGGCCGACGAGATCGCGCACGGCGAGACATGCGCCGAGTTGCGAGAAGGGCGCGTGTACGAATTCGAACCGGGCGTCGCCGGCAAGGCGCTCGGCATCGTCACGCGCCCGGGGATCGCGATCGATGGCGAGCAGCTTCCCCGCGGGGCCGAGCCCCGCGAGTATGTCCGCACTGTGCCCGCCGCGCCCATAGGTAGCATCGACGTAAACGCCGGCGGGCCGCGGCGCCAGCCATTCGAGCACCTCGGACGCGAGTACCGGTACGTGCATTCGTCGTTCATCCGTCACCGGCCGCTAGAGCGAAATCCGTGCGAGCGCATCGGAGCCGTCCCCGCCCATGCCGACGCCTGCCGCCCATTGCCGGCGGACCTCGTCCCAGCGCGCTTCGCTCCACAGTTCGAACCGGTTTCCTTGACCGATCATCACGACCTTGTGATCGAGTTCGGCATACTCGCGCAGCGCCGGCGACAGAAGAATCCGGCCGTGGCCATCCATCTGCATGTCGGTGGCATAGCCGAGCAACATCCGCTGGATGGCACGCGACCCCGCTTGCAGGCTGGGCAGACCCACCAGTTCCCGTTCGATTTCTTCCCAGCGCGGCTGCGGGTAAAGCAGCAGACAGTGGTCGCGGTCCACGGTCGCGACAAGCGCCCCGCCCGCCGACTCGGCGAGCGGGGCGCGGTAACGCGCGGGAATCGCGAGACGTCCCTTGGCGTCGAGGCTGACCTGGTTTAAGCCGCGGAACATCAGGGCCGCTCTCCCATTGATTCCCACTTTGTCCCACCGAGTGACACTATAGGTGCTAATTTTTTGAAAAGTCAAGGGGAATCGGGGCTTTACGTCGGGTTCCCGGCAGATTCACTGGGCCAGACCGGAGAGGATTCAAGGTCGTTCTTGAGTAATCAATATCTTGGCATCGAAAGTTGCCGAGCAGGTACAGAAATTTTTTCCCACAAGGTCGTGGCCGAGAAATCGGCGCTGACAGCAGTCAAGAGTGGGCCGCGCTAACCGGCAGTGCTGAATTTGCGCTGCCGGGATGATTCAGGTGGGGAGCCGGCCGATAAGCCGGGTTCTGTCGTGGACGACCATTCCTCTGGGACGCACGTCGCCGCGCGCCTCTAGCAGCCTACCCGGGAACTGGGTGCGGATCACACCGGCGGCACGAATGTACCGCCCGCTCCCCTATTCGGCCTTGCTCCGGGTGGGGTTTGCCGTGCCGTCGCCGTTACCGGCGCCGCGGTGCGCTCTTACCGCACCGTTTCACCCTTGCCTGTGCCCGAAGGCCATCGGCGGTCTGTTCTCTGTGGCACTTTCCGTGAGCTCGCGCCCCCCAGGCGTTACCTGGCACCCTGATCCGTGGAGCCCGGACTTTCCTCTCCGCCCCGCGGGACGAAGCGATCGCCTGACCGGCTCCCCGCTGTCATTTTACGCCGATGATATAACTCCCCGGCGGCGGCCGGCCGGGTCAGGAATCGTCTTTGGCCAGCTGGAGCAGGTATTTGCCATAGCTCGTCTTAGCGAGCGGACGCGCCAAGGCACGCAGCGCTTCGCGTTCGATTAAGCTCTGCCGAAAGGCAATTTCCTCCGGACAAGCGACGAGCAGTCCCTGCCGGTTCTGTATGGTCTCGATGAAATTCGCAGCCTGCAAAAGGGCATGGTGCGTACCCGTATCCAGCCACGCGATACCGCGTCCCATGACATTGACGACCAACTCGCCCCGTTCCAGATACAGGCGGTTGACGTCGGTGATCTCGAGTTCGCCGCGGGCCGAGGGTTTGATTCCACGCGCGATCTCCACCACCTTGTTGTCGTAAAAATACAGTCCCGTCACCGCATAGTGCGAACTTGGATGTTGCGGCTTTTCCTCGATCGCGGTCGCACGCCCCTCGGCATCGAAACTCACGACACCGTAGTGCTCGGGCTCGCCGACCCGATAGGCGAATACCGTCGCGCCCCGCATGCGCTTCGCCGCCTTATCAAGCTGCGCTTGCAAGCCCTCGCCGTGAAAGAGGTTGTCGCCCAGCACCAGGGCAACCGGAGAATCGCCGATAAATTCCTCGCCGATCAGGAAGGCCTGGGCGAGTCCTTCGGGCCGCGGCTGCTCGGCATACTCGAACGCGAGCCCCCACTGGCTGCCGTCGCCGAGCAAACGCCGGAAGGCGGGCAGATCCTGCGGCGTCGAGATTATGAGAATCTCGCGGATGCCGGCGCGCATCAACGTCGTGAGCGGGTAATAGATCAGCGGCTTGTCATAGACGGGCATCAGTTGCTTGCTCATGCCGCGGGTGATCGGATAAAGGCGCGTGCCGGTCCCGCCGGCAAGAATGATGCCCTTGCGGCGGCTCATGCTGCGGAATTCCCGAGCCGGTATCCGGCGCATGAGCTACCGGATTGGCGGGTTATCGCAAAAGAAATCATCAAACGCGCTCGAAAACGCCGGCGGCACCCATGCCGGTGCCGATGCACATCGTCACCAGCGCATATTTCAGCTTGCACCGTGTAAGCGCATGCAGCGCCGTAGCCGTGAGCTTGGCGCCGGTGCAGCCGAGCGGATGCCCCAACGCGATCGCGCCGCCGAGCGGGTTCGTTTTTGCCGGGTCGAGGCCAAGATTGCGCACCACCGCCACCGTCTGCGCGGCGAAGGCCTCGTTGAGTTCGATCCAGTCGATATCGTTGAGCTTGAGCCCGGCCGCATTCAGAGCCTTGGGCACGGCTTCCTTCGGGCCGATGCCCATGATCTCGGGCGGCACGCCCGCGACCTGGAAGCTCACCAGGCGCGCCAGCGGCGTAAGGTGGTAGTCCTTTACCGCGCGTTCGCTCGCGACCAGGCACATCGCGGCGCCGTCGCTCATCTGCGAGCTGTTACCGGCGGTCACACTGCCTCTGGCGGCGAACGCCGGGCGTAGCTTGCCCAACACTTCGGGCGTCGAGCCGGGGCGCGGCCCCTCGTCGGTATCGCAGACGCGGCGCTTTAGATCCAGCTTGGCCTTTTCTGCGTGCGGCACGGCATGCGTGACTTCGTAGGGCAGCAGTTCGTCCTTGAAGTCGCCGTTCTCGATCGCCTTCAATGCCCGCTCGTGACTCCGCGCGGCCCAGGCGTCCTGATCCTCGCGGTTCACCTTGAACTGCTCGGCGACCTTTTCGGCGGTGATGCCCATGCCGTAGGCGATCCCGTAGTCTTCGCGCTTGGCGAAAATCGACGGATTGTAGGCGGGATGGTGGCCGCCCATCGGCACCAGGCTCATGCTTTCCACACCGCCGGCGAGCATCAGGTCGGCCGCACCGAGACGCACCCGGTCGGCGGCGATGGCGATCGCCTGTAGCCCCGAGGAACAAAAGCGGTTGACCGTCATGCCGGGCACGCGGTCGGGCAGACCGGCGAGCAGCGCCGCGTTGCGCGCGACGTTCAGGCCCTGCTCGCCTTCGGGCATGGCACAGCCGACGACGACGTCCTCGATGCGCGCGGTGTCCACGCCGGGATTGGCCGCGATCACGCCGCGGATGACGTGCACCAGCAGATCGTCCGGGCGGACGTGGCGGAACATGCCGCGCGGGGCCTTGCCGACCGGCGTGCGCAACGGAGAAACGATATAAGCGTCTTGAATCTGACTCATGTCTCTCTCCTTTAATTTCTGAGCGGCTTGCCGGTTTTCAGCGTGTGCTCGATGCGCGCACGCGTCTTGTCCTGCTGCAACAATGCGAGGAAGTGCTTGCGCTCCAGCGCCAGCAGATAGTTCTCGCTCACGCGCTCGCCTTCGTCCACTTCGCCGCCGCACAGGATGTCGGCGATGCGGGCACCGAGTTCGAAATCGTATTCCGAAATGTAGCCGCCCTCGAGCATGTTGACGAGTTGTGCCTTGATGTTGGCGATGCCGGTGCGGCCCATGACCGGGATGGCCGCTGGCTCGCGCGGCGGCCGGTAACCCGATTCGTACAGAGCCAAGGCTTGGGCTTTAGCCACATACAGCAGCTCATTCTTGTGAAACACGACGCCATCACTTGCCCGCAGGAAACCAAATTCCTTCGCTTCCTGGGCGCTCGACGCCACCTTGGCGAGACCGATCAACTCAAAGCGCTTGGCCAAACGGTCGAACAACCAGCCGGGCCCCGTTTCTTCGACGGCACGCAGTGCGAATTCCTTGGTACCGCCGCCGGCGGGAACCAGGCCGACGCCGGCTTCGACCAAACCGATATAGCTTTCCAGCGCGGCCACGACGCGGTCGCAGTGGAGCACGAATTCGCAGCCGCCGCCGAGCGCCATGCCGCGTACGGCGGCCACCGTCGGCAGCGCCGAGTAGCGCAGCGAAAGCGCCGTGCGCTGGAAATCCTCGATCATGCGCGCCGGATCGAGCGTCCCGGCGGCGACGCCTTCGCCGATTTCCTTCAGGTTCGCGCCGTAGGAGAACGGTTCCGAGTCCTGCCAGATCACGAGCGCTTTCGCGTCACGTTCGGCCTGTTTCAGGGCTTCCTTCACGCCGCTGAGCACGGCAGGCCCCACGGTGTGCCCCTTGCTCTTGAAAGAAAGCACGGCCACGCCGTCGCCGAGATCCCACAAGCGCACACCCTCGTTTTCATACAACGTGTCGAACTTGGGCGCGGGCTCGCCCACAACCCGTTCACGGAATACCTGGCGTTTGTAGACGGGGTGCGAGGAGAACGGTGCGAGCTTGCCGGAGGCGGCATCCCACGAACCCTCCGGCGTATGCACCGCATCGCGTTCCTTTACCCACGCGGGAAGCTTCGCCGTGCTCATGGTCTTGCCGTCGGCGATGGTTTGTTCTAGATCCGCGGCCAGTTCCTTCCAGCCGATCGCCTGCCAGGTCTCGAACGGCCCGAGCTGCCAGCCGTAGCCCCAGCGCATCGCGAAATCCACGTCGCGCGCACTGTGCGCGATCTCGCCCAGCAGGTAGGCGCTGTAGTGGAGCAGATCGCGAAACACCGAATGCAGGAAGTCGGCCTGCGGGTGATCGATGTCCTTCAGCATCGCATATTTCTTTTGGGGATCGCGTTCCTTGAGAAAGGCACGCATCTCGTCGGTGAGCGCGGACTTCACCGGACGATAATCGCCCTTCGCGGGATCGATCACCTCGATGCCGCCCTTGCCCTTGCGATAGATGCCGGCACCACTCTTCTGCCCCAGCGCTCCCTTCTCGATAAGCGCTTCCAGCCACGCGGGCAACTTAAAATAGCCGTGCCAGGGATCGTCGCCCAGCGTTTCGGCGAGGTTGTCCACCACATGCTTCATGGTGTCGAGCCCGACCACGTCTGAGGTACGCAGCGTCGCGCTCTTGGGACGGCCGATGCCCGGACCAGTGAGCCGGTCCACCAGGTCGAGCGGCAGTTTCAGGCGTTCGGCATGATGCAGCACGGCAAGAATGGCAAACACACCGATGCGGTTGCCAATGAAATTCGGCGTGTCCTTGGCGCGCACGACGCCCTTGCCGAGTACGGTGGTAAGGAAGCCTTCGAGACGGTCGAGCACGGCGCCATCGGTCCCCGCATGCGGTACCAGTTCGACCAGATGCATGTAGCGCGGCGGATTGAAAAAATGCACGCCGCAAAACCGCGGGCGCAACGCCTTGGGCAGAGCCTCGGCAAGCTCGCCGATGGAAATGCCGGACGTGTTGGTCGCGAACAAAGCGTCCTCGTGCACGTGCGGTCCCACCTTTTCGTAGAGGGATTGTTTCAGATCGAGGCGTTCCACCACCGCCTCGACGATGAGGTCGCACACGCGCAGACGTTCGAGGTCATGATCGTAGTTGCAGGGCGTGATGCCGGCAAGCGTCTGCGAGGAAGCCAACGGGCTCGGCTTGAGCTTGCCGAGACGTTTGAGCGCGTCCTTGACGACGCCGTTGGGATCGTTCTTTCCGGTCAGGTCGAAGAGCAGCACCGGCAGCCCCGCGCTCGACAGGTGCGCGGCAATCTGCGCGCCCATTACGCCTGCTCCGAGTACGGCCACACGGCGAATCTTGCGATTGGGATCAAACATCTCGATGCTCCTTCCTTTTCCCTAGGAACCTCTGATTTATTCAAAGGTTCCGCGTGGTGTATAAAGGCACCACCACGAATCGAGCACCTGTTTGCTTGATTCGGCGTGAGACCGGTCTGGACATGCGCCGGACTTGCGGTCTGTGAAGATTCATGAACGGGTTTCCAGAATCTGCATTATTTTAAGCGTTGCATCGGTCGGCCGGGTCAATGTTCCGTGGCGGCCTCATTGCGCCGCAGCGCTTCGAGCCGAAACAGGATCAGGCGCGTCGCCTCCTGCTGCAGATTGGCGAGCACCTGGTCTACTTCGTTGGCGACCCCGAGTTCGACCGTCACCGAGTAAGCGTAATCGCGGCTCAGACGCAAGGTTTGGGGAGCAAGCAGTTCCTGACCCCGGCCATCGAGTAATTGGAACCGCACTCGGTAGTTCAGTACGTATTCCGCGGACCGGCCGTTCACATCCGCGACCAGCACGCGACGCGTGCTGGTCGCCCTCATGATTTGCAGCACTGCACTGGCCTGCGCGCGGTCCTCCACAACCGTAACCCCGTTCTGCGCGAGCGTACGGCGCAGCATGTTTTCGAAATCCCCGTAGGGCTGCGAACTGTCGATGTAGGTGCTATGCATCGCCGCGGGAAGCTGCGCCCGGCCCGCAGGTTGGAACCCGCAGCCGGCTGCCAGCGCGGCCAGTACAAGTACCGCGGCGACGGGCTTGCCAAAGCGTCGAATCCGGGCGCTCCGGTTTTCAGTCAACAACCACATTCACCAGTCTCCCCGGCACCACGATCAGGCGGCGCACACGGCGATCCGCGACATGGCGGGCCACGTTTTCCTCACCGAGTGCGGCCCGCTCGATCTCTTCGCGCGGCGCGTCCGCGGCCACATGGACGCGACCGCGCAGACGGCCGTTAACCTGCACGACAAGCTCGATAGTATCGCTCGCAAGCGCCCGCGGATCCGCCTCCGGCCAGGGCGCGTCCATGACCAGCCCCGTCCCGCCGAGCGCGGGCCACAGGCACTCGGCGATATGCGGCGCGACGGGCGCAAGCAGGCGTACCAACGCCGAAAGAGCCTCGCCGACGAGCGCGCGCTCCTCGCCGTTGCCGGGCGTGAACCGCGCGATCTCGTTCGCGAGTTCCATGGCGGCCGCGACCGCGGTGTTGAACGCATAGCGGCGTTCGAAATCGTCCGTCACTTTGGCGACGGTCTGGTGCAGTTTGCGCCGCAAGTCCTGTGCTGACTGCAGGTCAGTCCGCGTTCCGACGACATCGTTCGCAACATGTGCACCTACCAACCGCCACAGCCGGCGCAGGAAACGCGCGGCGCCTTCGATACCGGCATTCGACCACTCGAGCGATTGTTCGGGCGGGGCGGCGAACATCGAAAACAGGCGCACGGCATCGGCGCCGTAGCGCGCGACCAGGGCTTCGGGATCGACGCCGTTGTTCTTCGATTTGGACATCTTCTCGATGCCGCCGAACTTCACCGGTTCGCCGTCCGCACGCAGTCGCGCGGCGACGGCGGCGCCTTTCGCATCGCGTTCCACTTCCACCGCAGCGGGATTGAACCACTCACGCGGCAGCCCGCGCTCACGGTAAAAGGTTTCGGCCACCACCATGCCCTGCGTGAGCAGCCGGGTGAAGGGCTCGTCGCCCGGCACGAGGCCTTCGTCGCGCATGCACTTGTAGAAGAACCGCGCGTAGAGCAGATGCAGCACCGCGTGCTCAACGCCGCCGATGTATTGATCCGCAGGCAGCCAGTAGGCGGCCCGTTCATCCACCATCGCATTCGCGCCGGGCGAGGTATAACGGGTGAAGTACCACGAAGATTCGAAAAACGTATCGAAGGTGTCGGTCTCGCGCTCCGCCGGTTTACCGCAGCGCGGGCAGGTCGCCTTGCGCCACTCGGGATCGGTCTTCAGCGGCGAGGCCACGCCCTGGAATTTCACCTCCTCGGGCAGGCGCACCGGCAGGTCTTCATCGGGCACGGCTACGGGACCGCAATCGGGGCAGTGAATAATGGGAATCGGGCAGCCCCAGTAACGCTGGCGCGAAATCCCCCAGTCGTGCAACCGGTACTGAACACGGCGCTCGGCCAGGTTCTTTGCGCCGAGCAATGCGAGCACGCGCTCGAAAGCCTCGCGATAACCTAGCCCGTCGAGACCGAAGCCCGAATTGACGACACGCGCACGCTCATCCTTTGCGTCGTACCAGCTCCGCCATTCCTCTTTTTCGTATTCTTCGCCCTCGACGTCGACTACCTGCCGGATCGGCAAGTCGAATTTATGCGCAAAGTCGAAATCACGGCGGTCGTGGCCCGGCACCGCCATCACCGCGCCCGTGCCGTAGCCCATCAGCACGAAGTTCCCCACCCACACGGGCAACCGTTCGCCGCTCAACGGATGCACCGCCTCGAACGGCGTCGGCATACCGCGCTTTTCCTGGGTTTCGAGTTCGGCTTCGCTCACCCCGCCGAGGCGGCAACTCTCGATGAAGGCCGCCAATTCGTCATCGTTTTTTGCCGCGCGCAGCGCCAGCGGATGTTCGGGCGCGAGCGCCAGATAGGTCACGCCCAGCAAGGTGTCGGGACGGGTGGTAAACACCTGCAGGCTGTCGTTCTCGCCCGCTATTTCGAAACGAATGTCCAACCCTTCGGAGCGGCCGATCCAGTTGCGCTGCATGGTCTTGACTTCGTCCGGCCACCCCGGCAACGCATCGAGCCCGCTCAAAAGCTCGTCGGCAAACGCCGTGATCTTCAAAAACCACTGCTGGATTTCGCGCCGCTCCACCGGTGCACCCGAACGCCAGCCGCGCCCATCCACCACCTGCTCGTTGGCGAGTACGGTCTGGTCCACCGGGTCCCAGTTGACCGTGGCGCTAGCACGGTAAACCAGGCCTTTCTCGAACAGACGGGCAAAGAACCACTGCTCCCAACGGTAGTACTCCGGATCGCAGGTGGCGAATTCGCGCGACCAGTCGAACGCAAAGCCCATGTGTTGAAGCTGCTCCCGCATCTCGGCGATGTTGCGGCGAGTCCATTCGGCCGGCACCATCCCGCGCTCGATGGCCGCATTCTCGGCGGGCAGCCCGAAGGCGTCCCAGCCGATCGGCTGCAGGACGTTGGCCCCGCGCATGCGCCGGAAACGGGCGATCACGTCGCCGATGGTGTAATTGCGCACGTGCCCAACGTGCAGCCTTCCGCTCGGATAGGGCAGCATCGAAAGGCAATAGAACTTCTGCCGCGACGCGTCCTCATGCACGCGAAACGCATCGTGCTCGGACCACAGCGCCTGCACGTCGCGTTCGAGCGCGGCCGGTTCGTAACGCCCGAGCGGCGCTTGCGTTTGCGGGCTGCGGTTCATGCCTCGCGTTTGCGGGCGAGCGTGAGCCCGTCGCCGATCGGAACCAGCGAAACATCCACGCGCTCGTCGGCGTGCAGCACAGCGTTGAAGGCACGAATCGCCACGGTGTCTTCGCGGCTATCCGCCGGATCGGCGACGCTCCCGCCCCATAAGGTGTTGTCCACGGCGAGCAGCCCACCGGGCCGGAGCAGTACGAGCGCCGCCTCGTAGTAATGAAGATAGTTCGCCTTGTCGGCGTCAATGAACGCGAAATCGAAACTGCCGCCGGCACCTTCGGCAATCAACGCGACCAGACTTTCTCGCGCCGGCGCGAGACGCAATTCGACTTTGTCCGCAACACCGGCCTCCTGCCAGGCCCGGCGCGCCTGGGCGGTCCACACCTCGCTCACATCGAGACACGTCACTCGTCCGTCGCGCGGCAGCGCGAGCGCGACGGACGTGCTCGAATAGCCGGTGAAGGTGCCAACTTCGAGACAACGGCGGGCGCCGATCAGGCGCACGAGCAGGGCCAGGAACTGCCCCTGCTCGGGTGAAATCTGCATGTTCGCCTGTGCCAGCACCTGCGTTTCTTCGCGCAGACGAGCGAGAACCGGCGGTTCGCGCAGTGAATGCTCAAGCAGATATTTGTATAGTGCGTCGGTCAGCGGCAGCGTGCGGGCGGACATGGCATCGGACAAACTTCGGGAAGTTAGTCATTCTAACGGCAAGAACCCACCCGACGGCGGTTCGCGCACGCTCACAATCGCCCATCTTTCGGATCTCCACCTGCTCGGAAACGAACAGGGCCGGATGATGGGCGTCGCGCCATACCGCCAATTCGCCCGGGTTCTCGCAGACGTCGCCCGTTTTGCGCCCGATCTCGTCCTGATCACCGGCGATGTGACCAATGACGGCGACGCGCAAAGCTATCGCTCCGTGCGCGCCGCACTGAGCGGTATCGCCTGCCCGCTTCGCCTCATCCCCGGCAATCACGACGATCCCGCGACGCTCGCCGCGGAATTCGGCTCCCAACCCATCGTGATGCGCGCCGGCGGCTGGCGACTCGTGCTGCTCAACACCCATGTTGCGGGCCGGGACGGCGGACGGCTGCGGTCCGAAGAACTCCAAGCCGCTGCTGCTGTGCTCGCGGACGATGCGCACGCGCCGGTGCTCGTGGCCCTGCATCACCCGCCTGTCTCGCTCAGCAGTCCCTGGCTCGATGCCATGGGATTCGAAGGTGCCGAGTGGCTCGCCAATTGGATTGCCGCTCGCCCGGCCGTGCGTCTCGTGCTCGCCGGTCACGTCCACCAGGCTGCGTACCGACGTTTTGCCGGCGCAAGGCTTTACACGGCACCTTCCACCTACGCCCAGTTCGTGCCGCGGACCGAGCGGCCCCGGATCGAAGATCACCGTCCCGCCTGGCGCCTGCTCCGGCTGGACGGCGACGGCGGCGTGCACACCCGCGTTCGGCGTCTGCGGGGTACAGCGTAAAATGCAGACGATGCCTGGAAATTACTCCGTCAACGCACGGCGCTGCACATCACACATACGAATCGGCGCCGCATTTTTTGCCGCTACCTGCCTTGCTGCGCTCACGGCCCTGCCGGCCTACGCCGCTTCCGGCCCATTGCCGCTTTGGCAGGTCAGCGACGGACACGGACACGTGCTTTACCTCGCAGGCGCCATGCATGCACTCGAGCCTGCCGACTATCCGCTCCCGGCGGCCATGAACGATGCCTTCGCACACTCCAATCGACTGGTCGAGGAACTCAATCTCGCGACAATCTCGCCGGAGAAAACGGCAGACATCGTCAGACAAAAAGGCTTTCTGCCGCAAGGGCAAACTCTCGCCGGCGCCATGAACGGCGACTGGGATCGCGCGCAGGCACTCGCTCACAAGGCCGGGATTAATCTCGGTCTTTACAGCAATTTCAAGCCGTGGCTCGCCGCGGTCGAAGTTGCGGATCGGCTGGCGAGCAACGCAGGCTATCAAGCCGACCTCGGCGTGGACCGCTACTTTTCCGGGCTGGCCCAAAAACGGCAGATGCCGATCACGGGGCTGGAAACCTTTGCCGGACAGCTCGATTTTTTCGACGCCATGGCGCCCGCACTCCAGCGCCGTTTCCTGCTGCAAACCCTGCAGGACGCCCCACACGCGGCGAACGAACTCGCACAACTACACTCGGCGTGGCGCAGCGGCGATCTCGCAAAGCTTGCAAACATCCAACGCGAGGACTTTGCGGGCTATCCGCAGTTGCGACGAACCCTCCTCGATCAACGCAATGAGAGTTGGATGGGCGTGCTCGAACACTGCCTGGCCGACGGCGATACCTGTTTCGTCGTGGTCGGCGTGGAACACATGGCCGGCCCCAAGGGTCTGCCCGCCTTGCTGCGTGCCGCCGGCAATCATGTCATTCATGATTAACGCAAACGCGACGGGTACTTGAAACTTGAGCGCAACGGACGCCACGATGCGGAGTCTCGCCGGCCGGCTGCTGCTCGCCATGCCGACGCTCGCCGATCCCAACTTCGCCGGAAGCGTGATCCTCGTCTGCGAACACAACGCACAGGGCGCGCTCGGGCTCGTCGTCAACCGGCCGCTGCGCCTGCGGCTCGGCCAGATTCTGCAGCAACTCGATCTGCCGTTGAACCGCCCCGGGCTCGCGGCGCAAACCGTATTCTCCGGCGGACCCGTGGAAACCGGACACGGCTTTGTCGTGCACGAGGCGCCGACCCTGGAAGAGGGTTCGCTTGCGGTGGGTCCGGCACTGGCGGTGGCGGCCTCCGAAAGCTTACTTGCCGCCATCGCCGGCGGGGAGGGACCCAAGCGCTTCCTGGTCGCACTCGGCTATGCCGGGTGGGGACCGGGTCAACTCGAAGGCGAGTTCGTGGAAAACGCGTGGCTGGACACCCCGGTTTCGCCCGAACTGTTGTTTGAAACTCCGCCTGAAGAACGCTGGCAACGTGCCGCGGCGGCAATCGGGGTTGATTCGATCCGGCTTTCCGGGGAACCGGGTCACGCTTGAGGATCGGGTCTGGGAGCTGGGGCCTGGGATCTGGCTAGTCCGTTGATTGATAAACTGCGCTGCCCAGATACGGGCGAGGGATGGTGGCGGAAACGGTGATGGGCTTCGATTTCGGCCGGCGGCGAATCGGGATCGCCGTGGGCGAGACGCTGACCGGGTCGGCCCGGCCGCTCACGACACTACGGGTAAGTGCGCGCGGCGTACCACCCTGGGACGAACTGGAGGCGCTGGTCGCGACCTGGCGGCCGGCCCGGTTGGTCGTCGGCCTGCCCTGCCATCTCGATGGCCGCGAAGCGCCGCTCGCCGGCGCAGCGCGTGAGTTCGCGGAACAACTCGGCCGCCGTACGAATTGCCGCGCCAGCCTCTGGAACGAGGCACTCTCGACCGAGGCCGCCCGCGCGTCGCTCGCCGACGGTCGCGCGGCGGGTATGCGCCGCACGGATCGCGACCAGCTGAACGCGGGGGCGGCACGTGAGATTCTCAGCGGTTGGCTCGCGGAGCCGGAACATGAATGAAAACGCACCCGCCCGTGCGCTGATCGCGCTCTCCGATCTCGATCGCGGGACGCTCGAAGACCTGCTTGAGGCCGCCGAGGGCTTCATCGCATCCGATGCGGCGACAGCCCATCGCAAACAATTGGCGGGCGAGGCGGTTGCGCTTGTCTTCTGCGAACCGAGCACACGCACCCGCTTTTCCTTCGAGCTGGCCGCGCGGCGTCTCGGTGCCGATGTCATCGCCTTCGACGAGCCGTTCTCCTCGCGGGTCAAGGGCGAAAGCCTGAGCGAAACGTTCCGCACCCTGGCGGCGATGGGAGTCCGTTTCTTCGTACTGCGTCACGGCGAGAACGGCATCATGCGCACGCTCACGGGCGAACTGCCGGCCGGCACCTGCCTGATCAGCGGCGGCGAAGGCACGCACGCGCATCCGACTCAGGGACTGCTCGACGCATTCACGATCCGCCTGCATCGCCCGGAGCTGGCCCGGCTCACGGTTGCAGTGATCGGCGACATCGTTCACTCGCGCGTTGCGCGTTCTACCATTACCGCGCTCACGCAGCTCGGCGTGGATGAACTGCACTTGGTGGGCCCGGACGCGTTTCTGCCCGCACCGGGGGAACTGCCGGGCACGACAACGACCGAACTCGCGAGTGGACTCGCCAATGCCGACGTCGTGATCGCGCTGCGCATCCAGCGCGAGCGGATGGCGGCGGCCGAGTTCCCGGATCCCCGCGATTACCGCGAACGCTACGGTCTCAGCATCGAACGAATCGAGTGCTACGCCAAGCCCGACGCGCTGCTGTTGCATCCGGGACCCGTCAATTGGGGGGTGGAACTGGACGCCGAACTTGCCGACTGGCCGCGCAGCCTGATCCGCGAGCAGGTGCGAAACGGAGTCGCTGTGCGCATGGCGGTATTCGCCTGGCTGGCCGAGGCAGCGCATGGCCGTGGCTGAACGCGGCAACATCCACGTCGCCGTCGGCCGGGTTCTGGCCCACGAGCGTCATCCCGGCGCGCAGCACGTGCTCACGCTTGCCGCGCCGGAGATTGCCGTCGGCGCACGAGCGGGCAGCTTCGTACACGTGGACTGCGGGCCCGAGTGGCTGCTGCGCCGGCCGATGTCGCTCATGAGCGCCGATGCCGAACGCGGCGAGATCGAGTTGCTGTTCAAGGAAGTCGGTCACGGCACCGTGAATCTCGCGCGGCTCGAACCGGGCGATGCCGTGAGCCTGATCGGACCGATCGGCAACAGCTTCACGACGCTGCCCGATCGCCCGCGGCGTTTGCTGCTGGGCGGGGGCGTCGGCATTCCGCCGATGATTTATTTCGCGCAGACCTTGATCGCCGCGGGCGAATCACCGCCATGGGTCGTGACGGGTTCCGAAGTGCCGTTTCCCTTTGCAACCGGGTCCGCGGCCTTACCGTTACCCGGTGCGCCCACGAACGCAAGCGACGCCATCGCGCGCTTGGAAGTCAGCGCGATTCCCAATCGTCTTGCCAGTCTGGCCGACATTCCCGGCAGCTTCCGCGGCTTCGTAACCGAGCTCGCCGCCGCCGTGATTGAAAAATTGACGCCGGTTGAACGCGACAAACTCGCGCTCTACGCCTGCGGGCCGACGCCGATGCTCGCCGCCACCGCTGCGCTCGCCCGCCGCTACGGCCTGCCCTGCCAAGTTGCACTCGAAGAATACATGGCCTGCGCGGTGGGCGGCTGCGCCGGTTGCACGGTGGAAGTCCTCACCGCAAACGGACCGGCCATGAAGCGCGTCTGCGTGGACGGACCCGTCTTCGAAGCGTCCACGGTATTCCCGGCCGGACCACTCACGGAACCCGCCGAACCTGTCTTCGATTAGCTCGCATGATCACAGGCCGCCGATGGCCCTACGCGTTCAAGCATCCGCAGGCATTTCTAATCGAGGTCAGTTTCCACCTTCCCCGAACAGCGTGTGAAGCGTTTGCCAACGCGGCGACTTGGCTCCCGTCATATCCGCCCTGCTTCCGGAAGTGTACGAGGCGTCGTAGCGGGGATCCCAACCATTCCAGCCGCCGACACTGAAATACGACCAACCCCAGCCATGACTGTCGAAGATGCTGACCAGGTCGCGTAGATATTGGTCCGAGCCGGGCGCCCAGCGCACCGCACTGAATTCTCCTACCCATACCAGTACGTTATAACGGTTTTGAAAGTTGATGGCCGGCGAGAGGACTGTTTCCAACATTTGTTTGTCCCAATAACGCCTGCCGATTTTGCCGGGATAATGAACTCCGACCGGATTGCCGTGTATCCCCTGGTGCGTATAGGCATTCGGCGCATAGATGTGGACGCTGTACACAAGCCGCGGGAAAGGTAATGGCGAAAAGTCCCCGTACCCGATCGCACCACCCCAGGGGCCCGGTTTCACGACCACCCAGCGCCCGGGGTCGTTCGCCCGAATCGTCTGGATGATGCGCTTCTGTATCCCATCCCATCCTGGCGGGGATTCGACGCCGAATGACGTTTTCATGACGGGTTCGCTGATGATGTCGAATGCCACCAGATCGTTGCCGTACGAATCGAGATGCTTCACAAGTGCCGCGACCTGGGTATAAATCTCGTTGACGGCGGCCGGGTTATTCCAGAAACTGGCCAGATGCTGATTGTAATAGCCGCCCCCGGGTTTCGGAAACGATCTCAAATGAACGATGGCAATAACGTGATCTTTCCTGCACTCAGCGATCATTACGTCCAGCCACTGCATGGCTTGGCTCCACGCCTGCGAATCGCTCAGTCCTTGGCTCGGGCCGAACTTCAGGAGATGCGGATACAGATGAACACTGTTGATTCCAAATTGATTGACGAATTCGTCAATATCCGAAGGCTGAGGACCGCTGGCACCGGTATAGACCATGGTTACGCCGCGCCACGGCCAGTAGGGCGGAAGCTCAGAATCCGATTGCGACTCTTGCCGGGACACATCGGCATTCGCAACAACCTTGGCGGAAGACGTATGCCGACCTTGAACGGCGTTCGCACCCGAAACAGGCGTCGAGGCCATGCAGCCCGTCGCGAGCAGGCTGAATACGAAAACGGCAAGCCCTCCCGCTATCAGGTGATACAGAGGATGCGCAAAACTGTTGGCCATAAAATTACCTTAATGAAAATGAAGGGAGTCCCCTTCGGCATGGTTCCTCCTTTACCCCCCATCAGTTCCCATTTTCTCCGAATAAAGCCTGCAGCGTATGCCAGCGAGGCGACTTATACCACACCTCTTTCGCATTCCGGTAGGACGCGTCGTAGCGTGGATCCCACCCGTTCCAGGCACCGACACTAAAGTACGACCAGCCCCAGCCCTGACTGTCGAAGATGCTCACCAGATCACCCAAGTATTGATCCGAACCGGGCGCCCAGCGCACGGCACTGAACTCACCGACCCAGATCGGCACGTGATAACGATTTTGAAAGCTGACGACCGGAGAAACGAGCTTCTCAAGCGCCTGCTTGTCCCAGTATTTCCGCCCGATCATCCCGGGGTAACGAAGACCCACAGGACGGCCGTTGACTCCTTGGAGCGTATATTGAACCGGTAGGTATATATGAACGCTATATACGAGGCGCGAGAATGCCAGTGGAGAGAAATCCGCATATCCAGGTGGCTCTCCCCACGGGCCGGGTTTCACTACCACCCAGCGCCCAGGGTCGTTCGCCCGGATCGTCTCGACAATGCGCCTTTGGATGTTGACCCACTCGGGCGGCTGCTCAGGGCCAAACGACGTTAGCGTCGTCGGCTCGCTGAGGATGTCGAAGGCTACCTCTTCATTACTGTACGACTGCAGGTGCTTCACCAGCGCGGCCGTCCAAGTGTAAATCTCGTTGACGGCCGCGGGATTATTCCAGAAAGCCGGAGAGTGCTGGTCATAATAGCCGCCACCCGGCGCCGGAAAATAACGCAAGTGAACAATCGCGATCACGTGATCCTTCTTGCACTCGGCAACCATGGCGTCAAGCCATTGCAGCGATTGGACCCACGCCTGTGAATCCGTAAGCCCCGCGCGCTTGGCCACCTGTTTGAGATTCATGTAAAGATGAACGCTGTTGATCCCGAATGCGTTGACAAACGCATCAATGTCGGAGGGCTGCGCAGCACGACCCTGGGCATCGTTGTTCATCGTAACGCCGCGCCACGGCCAATTGGGTGGAAGCTCCGTGCTGGAAGATGGATCCGGTGTCGCCCCCTTTGTGCCCGCAACAGTCTGGTCGGTGTGCGCGTTCCGGCTTTGCGAATGGGCCGCCATACCTAGCGTCGAAGCCATGCAGGCGGTCGCGAACAAGGCGGATGCGAAAATTACCGACCCGCTCGCCGCCAGGCGACCTAAAGTCGAAAAATGTTTGGTAATCACAGGATTTCCTCGTAAAGACGGGCGGTGTCCCGCCCCGAATGGTCCCAATCGTAGTGGTCCACAACCCGTTTCAATGCCGCCGTCCCCATATTTTCGCGGACGTTGCGGTCGGCGAGCGCAAGACACAGCTGCTCGCACAACGAATCCGAATTCTCGCGCTTAAAGACATAACCCGACACGCCGTCCTCGAGAACTTCGGTGAACCCGGGAAGATCGGAAGCGACCACGGCCTTTCCGTAACTCATGGACAAAAGAATGACGCCGCTCTGATATATGCGGCGATAGGGCAGCGCTATGACGTCGGCTGAAGCAAAAAAGTCGGGCAGCTCTTCCGGCGGGATAAAACGATGATGCACGACACAGGAAGGTGCGATCCCGAGTTCATCTATCAGACCCTGATAGTAGGAAAAATCCGTCTTCCATGTCTTGCCCGCCAGCAGCAATACGGCATCGGGGAATTGCGCGACGACGCCCGGCATGGCACGCAGCAGAATATCGACTCCCTTTACCTCCTTGATCTGACCAAAGTAAAGGATCACGCGTGCATTCCTCGGAACGCCGCAACGGTCCCGCGCCAATTCCGCATCCGGAAGATCCGGAACCACGCCGAGGAAGTTGCCGTGCCGTATTTGCCGAATCTTGCGCTCCTCGACGCCGACGTGCTGCAGCAACTCGTGCTTGCTGACTCCGTTGTGCGCGATGACCCCGTGCGCAAGACGATAGACAAGCCGTCTCATCCAGGGGCTTTCGAGTGATCCCACGAAAGACTCGACGTCGTGCGCCGTGATGACCACCCTGCGTCCGAGCAATCGCGCCGCGGCAACGTTCACGAGTTCAGGCACTCCGATGTGGAACAGGTGGAAATGCACTACCCGACGCTTTTCCTTGACGCTCGACATCAGCGCCACGAAGGAGCCCCGTATGTAGTTCAGCGCCCGCCTCCACTTGGGTGCCTCGCCGTAAATTCCCCGATAGGTATGCCGAACCTCGAACGTCGCGCCCACAGGTATTTCGGTTTCATCGCAGGTGTGCAAAATCACATCGACGCCGGCGGCGGCAAGCCCGCGCGCCAGCCCGAAATCGTAGTAGTCCATTCCGCAGTGTCCGCCGACCGGCTCGATCAATGCAACTCTCAACGCCTGCTCCTGTTTAATTTCGACCATGAACCGTCTATCTGGTTCGCCGTATGACTGGAATCGCGGTTTTAACTGTGATTTTCAAGCCAATTATTATTATAAATCATGCATCGGATCAGATCCTGCATGCATTTATTGCGAGCACCGACTACAACGTCCACGCGGAAACTCCGACTCGGTCGGCGAGATCGCGTCGGCTCAGGTATGGGGAGCGAGGTTCCCTGGTTTTGTTCAGCTTTCCAATCAATCCGGTCCGGATTCATTGATCCACCAACGCCGGCGGGGCTTTCTTCGCTCTCGCCGTCGTGATTACGACGACGCTGACAAGGACACACAAAGTCCCCAGGATCGTTCTCGAATTCAGCGGCTCGCCGCCGAGAAAATACCCCAGCACCACGGCCACCACCGGGTTGACGTACGCGTAAGTACCGACCCTGGTCGGCGACTCGTGATGAATCAGCCAGACGTAGGCGGTAAAGCCGATGATGGAACCGGCGACGATCAGATATAGCAGCGCGGCCCAGGCGTCGAGGGAAACGGCCGACGGATGAAAATCGTGCAGCTCGCCCAACGAGACCGCGGCAATCGCCAGCAGCATTCCACCGACCAGCATCTGCGTTCCCGCGCTCATCACCTTGGACGCGGGCAACGCCAACTTGCGCGAGAAAGCGGACGCGACCGACCAGCTCAGGGCCGCGATGACCAGTGCGACCGCGCCCGGCCAGTCGATCGGCGTCCCGCCAAAAGATAACGATGGAGTGACCAGTACCGCCACACCGCCAAATCCGACCAGGAGCGCGAAGGCGAGGCGGACGGTGAACCGCTGCGTGCGCAGAAAAACGATCTCCGAGAGCGCCATGAATGCCGGGATCGTCGCCATCATCACCGCTGCGATTCCGGACGGTACGCGTTGTTCCGCCCAGAACAACAGCCCGTAGTCGACGAGAAAGATCATGAATGCGAGCAGCGATATGGACGCCCATTCGCGTCTATTCGGTAAATGCTCGCCCCGCGCGACGACCCATACAAAAAGGACGAGACCGGCAACGAAGAAACGCATCGCTGCGTAAAGGAGCGGCGGAACCTCGTGAACGCCGACCCGGATCGCAAAAAACGTGGAGCCCCACACGAAATAGATGATCGCGAAGGCCAGAAGAATCTTCCATTTCGCAGGATGCGTGTCGGCTTGCATGAACGGTCGTAATTACACGGTGAAAGGAGGCCGAATTATAGAACCGCCCCCCGGCTCCGCAGCGCGGTCACGCGGCACTCCGATCGGACTGCGATCAAGCGGCGGCGCGTGCTATTCTCCCGACTGAAGATGAACAGCGGAGTTCCGCCATGGACGTGAAGGCCGGGGCACAGGAGCGATTCGAATCCGCGCGCGACGGGCTGATCGAACTCAGCCACCGCATTCACGCGCATCCAGAACTCGGCTTCGAAGAGGAGCAGGCCTGCGCCTGGCTGTGCGAATCCCTGAGCGATGCCGGCTTCGCGGTGGCAAGCGGGATCTGCGAGCTGCCCACCGCTTTTAGCGCCCGCGCCGGATCGGGCCCGCTGCATGTCGGTATCTGCGCCGAATACGACTGCCTGCCCGGAATCGGACACGCCTGCGGCCACAACGTGATCGCCGCCTCAGCGATCGGCGCCGCGCTCGCCGTGGCCAAGGTTGCAGACGAAGTGGGTCTGACTGTCAGCGTCATCGGCACCCCGGCCGAAGAAGTCGGCAACGCCGGCGGCAAGATACTGCTCCTCGAGCGCTGCGCTTTCGACGGCATTCACGCCGCGATGATGGTCCACCCGGCGCCCTTCGACGTGCTGCGCGCGAAGATCATCGCCGCTTCCATGTTCGACGTCCATTACACCGGGAAAGAGTCCCACGCGGCCGCGTTTCCGGAACTCGGCATCAACGCCGCTGATGCACTTACCGTCGCGCAGACCGCGATCGGCCTGCTGCGTCAGCACATTCACGCCACCGATCGAATCCACGGGATTGTGACCGACGGCGGCGCCGCGCCGAACGTAGTTCCCGCTCACACGGCGGCCCGGTACATCATCCGCTCGGAGACGCTCGCGCAACTGGACGAACTACGGCCGAAGGTGCACCGCTGCTTCGAAGCGGGCGCGTTGGCGACCGGCGCCAAGGTCGAGATCCGGGGCGGCAACAAACCTTACGCCGAAATGCACCACGACGAAACCATCGCCACGCTCTACCGTAAAAACTCGGCGACGCTGGGGCGTCCGTTCCCGGAGTCCAACGAACTGGAGAACGTGCCCTCGGCCTCCACCGACATGGGCAACGTATCGCTGCACATTCCGTCCATCCATCCGCTGATCGGCATCAACTCGCTCCCCGCCGTCAACCATCAACCGGAATTCACCGCGCACTGCATCAGCCCGGATGCCGACAAGGCGCTTTGCGACGGCGCGCTCGCCATGGCCTGGACCTGCATCGACCTCGCGCAGAACGACGACGCACGCACTGCCTTGATGAATCGTCAATAGCAACGCTGGCGATGGAGCGATTCGACGAAGTCGAAGACGCACAGAGCTCGAACCAGGATTCCCAACTTCCTTTTCCGGTCCGCACGCGCAAGGGCCATTCCCGGCCTGCCTGGGCGGCTCTGCCGTCTGTGAGAGGAGGCCGCGATCCGCGGGGTAGCACTCCCCCAGAGGCCGTGTTATACTCATCTACAACACTACTGTTTAGGCGTCATGCGGTACTTTTTGCGCGCTTCGCTACTGACGGTTCCGATCCTCTGCGGCCTGGCCGCACCCGCCCGTGCAAAGACTCCGGCGCCGGCGTCCGGCTCCGCGCCAGTCATTCCCGATATCACGCCCTGGCTCGGGGCGGACGGCAAACCCGGTTCTGCGACATGGCCGCATGCCGCTCATTTCACGATCGGCAACGAAATCTCTCCCGGGCACAACGTGCCGGCGCCGGCCACAACCCAGGTTGCGATCGGCTATACGGCCACGGCGCTCTGGCTGCACTTCGTCGCGCAAGACCCGCACCCAAAGAGTGTGAGCGGACGCCTGCGCGAACACGACAATATCAACAGCAACAACGACGACTTCGTGGGTTTCTTTTTCAGCCCCTTCAACGACACGCAGTGGGCCTACGAACTCTTCTGCACCTCCGGCGGGGTCGAATGGGATGCCTTCCGCCAGAACGGCAACGAATACTCCTCGTTCGACACCATTTGGTCGTGCAGCGCCCAGCGGACAACGGCGGGTTACGAAGTGGTCATGAAGATTCCGTTCGACTCGATCAAGTTTCCGCGCAGCAATAAATCCCAGGTCTGGCGCCTGATCTTCTTCCGTAACTACCCGCGCAATCTGCGCTATCAACTCGTCAACATACCGTTCGATTTCAACTCCAACTGCACGCTGTGCCAGGCGCAGGTCTTGCGCACGGCGACGCCGGTCACTGCGAGTCCCGCGAACTTCCAATTGATACCGGCGGTGACGGCCTCGCGCACCGATGCGCGGAACGATTCGTCCGGC
The DNA here is from genome assembly GCA_050739575.1 of Gammaproteobacteria bacterium. Classification (GTDB taxonomy): domain Bacteria; phylum Pseudomonadota; class Gammaproteobacteria; order JAKDMP01; family JAKDMP01; genus JBOIBN01. The sequence goes on along the minus strand of JBOIBN010000009.1, from coordinate 1,796 downwards.
GGTCTCCAACGCGGATCGCCGCAACTGAATGGCAGTCTCGATGCGCGCTGGATACTGCTCCCCAACCTGGAATGGGCGGCCACGATCAACCCGAACTTCTCGCAAGTGGCGCCCGACCAACTGCAATTCAGCGTCAACCGGCAGTTCGCCCTTTACTATCAGGAGAACCGCCCCTTCTTCGAACAGGGCACCCAGGTTTTCAATACGCCGAATTTCCTCCAGGGTTCCGACACCTTCAATCCGTCCGGCGAGCTGGTGGATACGCAAGCGATCGCCGATCCGCACTGGGCGACGAAACTCGTCGGCCAAGTCGGCGCGAGCGCCATCGGTGTGCTGGCCGCCGACGATTCGGTCACTAACATCCTGCTTCCCGGCACCCAGACCTCGTCGCTCCAGTCCTTCAACTTCAGCACCGAGGACGCCTTGCTGCGCTACCGCTACGATGTCGGCAATTCGACCGTCGGCGTGCTCGCCACGGGGCGGCAGGGCGGCGGCTACACCAACGGGCTTTACGCATTCGATACGAGCTTGCAGCTCGACCCGAGCGACACCCTGACCGCTCTTTTAGGATCCTCCACCACGACCTATCCCACCTCGGTCGCGAACGCTTTCGGAATTGCCCCGGGTACCATTACGGGCAATGCGTTTTCGGCGACCTTTGCCCGCAGCCGTCACAACTACAATTTCCAACTCATTACCACTCACGTCGCCGACGATTTCCGCTCCGATCTGGGTTACCTGCCGCAGGTCGGCTACGACGAAGGCGCCGCGCAGGGCGAGTACGACTTCTACGGACCGGACAAGGGGTGGTACCAGAACGGCGGCTTCGGCGCCTTCATGAACTGGACCCGCACGGCGGGCGGCGGCCCGGTCCTCGACCGCAGGGTACAGCTCTACACATTCGATTACGGACACTATCAGACCCATTACATCTTTTACGTAACGCACGACGAGCAGTACTTCGAAGGCAAGACCTTCCCGCTCAACCAGTACGAATTCGACGCCAGCGCCCAACCGATGGATTGGCTCAACGGGGAAATCGACATCCTCGGCGGCGACGGCGTGGACTATATCGGCGTCCGCAAGGGCGGACTGCTGTCGATCTCGACCTCGCTCGGTTTAGTGCCCGGCCGGCACCTCGAGGTCAGCATCGAGAACGACTTCCAGCGCCTCAACGTCGCCGGCGGACGTCTCTACACCGCAAACCTTTACGACCTGCGCGTGGCCTGGCATTTCACGTCCCAGCTTTTCGTGCGCGCAATCGCGCAGGAGCAGAACGTGCGCAACAACACCGCCCTCTATCCCGCGGGCACGGCCAGCCGCACGCGCAACCTCGCGACGCAATTCATCGTCGGCTATCAGCTCAACCCGTGGAGCGCATTCTTCGCCGGCTTCGCCAATGGCTACATGGGCACCGGCGAAAGCGGCCTCCTCACCCAGCAGCGCGAATACTTCGTGAAAGCAAGCTACTACTTCCAGCCCTAGCGATCAATCGGGCCAAGGTGCAACGGGCCGATTACGCTCAATCAATATTGGTCCTTGATCGTCCACCGGAGCGTCACGCTATGGACCAGATTGTAAATACCAGCCCTATCACGGCGATGAGCGCGCCGCTCATAACTTCGCCGTAGCGCTCCAGGGAGCCGAGGCGCAAACGCTGAATACCGGTCGTTGAATACACGCACACCAACACATAGGTCGCGATGGTGCTGGCGGCGAAGAACACAGCCATCACAACGATCAGCCCGGGACCGTATTTCCCGGCTGCGAAAAACGCCGGAATACCTTCCACCATG
>JBOIBN010000008.1:0-50013 GCA_050739575.1 Gammaproteobacteria bacterium | reverse complement strand
CTATGAAATGCACCGGCAATGCGGGCAACATGGATATGAATGGCAGCACGACCCTGGATTCGCGCGATGCCTATCACGGCACGATGGCCATGACGGGTTCCATGCAGGGACATCCCATGCAGATGACGAACACCTATACGGCCAAGCGCGTAGGTGACTGCACCGCGCCCGCGGCCGGCAGCGGAGGATAAGGAACGCACTGCTTTCAAAAGAGTGAGTTCGGTTGAAATACCGGTGCGGTCGGGACGCTACCCGATAACCAGGGCATCTTCAAAGGAGGAAAGGGCAATGCGTTTTCAAACACGGCGATACCTGACCTATGCCTTCGTCGGTATAGTAGCGTTTTGCTGTTCGACAGTGGCGCTCTATGCAGCCGCGGACGTCTTGAAGGCCGTGCAATGGCAGGCCTTGTTCGATCAGGTGCCGGCACCGCCTGCGTCCCTTGCGCAAGCCGGCGCGAGCGTCGTCGCGGCCCGGAACAAGTCCAACAACGCTTATCTCGCACTCACTTATCCGACGCTGCTGCGCTCGCACACGGACCTTCAGGCCGGACTTAATGCCATGAATCAAGCTGCCGCGAAGCCTGCCGCTGCGACCCTCGGGATCGATGCAGGGCGCATGCAAAGCGACCCGGCCTACGCCCAACAGATGCAGCAGAGGATGGCTACGATGACGCAGGCCGAAAAGGTCCAGATGGCCATGCAGATGGCTGCAGCGCAGCAGCAGGCGATGCAGACCCAAATGAGCAATCCTGCGGGCCTGCGCGCGGGCGGTAATCTTACGTCTTACGTGGTCGGCGAAGGCGACCAGCAACTGGGCGCGATCGAAGCCGATTTACGCAAGAATCTGGACAAAATCGTTGCCGATTACGACGGCCGCCACGCGGCGCTGGACAAGCAGTTGCTGACCCTTCTGAAAGCCTGTCCGCAGATCAAGGAATGCGGCGATACCACGGATTGCGCGCCCGTACCGTCCTGTGTAGTCGGGATCAATGCCCGCGTGCCGGCGCTGATTGCGCAGCATCGTCAACTGGCCGCGGCCGAACTGACGTCCGAACGCGCCCTGTTTACCAAGATCCGGGCCGAGTTGCAACCCGTCATTGCGAAAACCGCGACTCTGACCGAGACCGCGGAAAAAGCCGGCACCAGTGCTTCCCAGTTGCAAACGGGCTACATGGCGATTGCCAACGGTGCCGGGCAACTGCAAGCCTTTGCCGCAATGACCACGCTGCGCGCTGGTTTCTGGCAGGGCATCAAGCAAGTTCCGATCCCCGATGACTTCGGCGTTTACCTGACGGCAGGTCCCGTCGGTTATCAGTACCCACTTGGGCAAGACAACTTGACCGCACCGCCGGCAGATTTGCCGGACGGCTGGTAAGCCGTTGTGCGCAACATTTTGCTTCCGCTTGCTGCGCTGTGCATCAGCGCATTCAGCATGGTCGTGTACGCTGCCTCAAGTGCGGCCACCAATGGAGACGGGTCCGCGCAAGGCAGTGCAGCCTCGAGCGGAATCAAGCCTGACTCGAACTCGGCGAACGCGCCGTTGACCCAGGCCGACATCAATCTCTACCTCACGGTGATGCGCGCGGCCGCCGAACGTGTACATCATCCCACCGCCGCCGACCTGGCTGCGATACAACGCGCCAAGACCGATGAGGCCGCACAGAACAAGGCAGCGGCGGCGAACAAGCCCGTCATGGCCAAAATCAACGCCGCCATGCAGGCGAGTCAGGCTGCATTCCAACACGGCGACCCGGATGCCGCCCGCGCGGCCCAGGCCACCGTCGGCAAGGAAATGGCCTTGGTGCAGACGCCGACCATCGATGAACATGCCGACGATCTTGCCCAGGCGTTTCGCAGCGGCCAGGTTGACGAGCTGATCGTGAAAGAACGCCACATCAACGAGGATCTCTACGACGGCATCGTTGATCGCATCGAAGCCGCGATGCCGAGTCCTTATGCCGCATTTGGTGATGGCGGAGGCGGCGATGTAATGACCAGCGAGCAACGCAAGGCGGCTGCGGAGTACGAAGCGGCGCTTGCACGCTGGCGCAGGGAACTGGCCCCGTATCGCAGCGAAATCGAGGCTCTGGAAAAAGTCGTACGCAAACCGCATTACGACCACTGACTATGCGGGAAATCACATTGCAACCACCCACCTTGGCAAATACGAGGACATGCTTATGAACACTCAGAAAATCTTGATGACGATGGCTTCGGCGGCACTGTTCGCAGGCGTCGCGGTACAGGTGCGGGCCGCACCGACAGCCGCCGACGGGCAACGCATCCTTTCCAAAACCGGAGACTGCGAAATGACCGTGCCCGCCGACTGGAAAATCGACCATTCGTACCAGGGTAGTGCGGACTCGCCGGACAAATCGGCCAGCGCCCTGGTCACCAGCCCGCATACCGGTTTCACCCTGGCCCAGGCCAAGACGATCGTGGAAGGGAGCATGAAGCCGGTCAAGGTTTTCGCGGACACTCCGCAGCGCCTCTGGTACCAGTATCAGACCGATCAGGGTTTTGGCTGGTATGTCGGTGTTCCCTTCAAGGGTGGTGTTTGCGGTACACAGATCAGCTTCGACAAAGCTGCTCAAGCGGATATGGCCAAGCAAATCGCACTGTCGATCAAAGCGACGCAATGAAGTCCTCACTCGGCTTTTGTTCCCACATATGGACAAGGTGTGGATCTGCCTGCGCGCACATCGGATTTAAAGTGTTTTCGCGTACCCAACCATCCAACAGGAGAATTGTTATGAACATGCAGACTTTGAAAATTTCCAGATTTTTGGGCTTCGCCGTGGCCGGTGTGGCGCTTGCCTGCGTAATGTCCGGCGCGTTTGCTGCCGGCACTGCGGATCAGGATGCGGACATGCAGGCGGTCAACAACTTTCGTTTGAACGACAAGGTCATCGCGGAGTACAGTGCCGCGCTCGAGAATCTCATTGCACTCCAGAAACAGCATCCTGAAGTGACGAAGCAGATGGACAAGGAAAGCGATAGCGAAAACAACCCGACGATTGCGCAGGTCGTCGCGATGATCAACGAATATCCACTGGCTCGCGACGCCATCACCCGCACCAGCATGAGCGTCAACGACTTTATATTGTGCGGCTTTGTGGTGCTTCAAACCGGCATGCGTGCCATGTCGCTTGGGCAGGGAGCCTCAGCCTCGTCGGTGCCGAGCGGCGTGCCGACCGACAACCTGCACTATTACCAGTCGAACAAGGCCAAATTCGACGCGCTGAGCAAGCTCACAGCCCAGATGAATTCCGACTCCGGTCAGTAACGGCAAATGGGTAAAACGCGGAGGGCCGCACCTTTGCAATGTAATTCAGGATGGAAATGGTGGCCGCAACCGCGATTCATTTCGATCACACGGTTTTCAGGGAGTTGCCGATGAACGTGTCCTATACGATGAAGCTTTTCGCTTGTCTGATGCTGGCCGGACTGACGGGGGTGTCTGCAGCATACGCCCGGGCCGATGATGCGGCCGGCTGCAAGAATCCGGACTGGGCGCCGCAGCCGATGCCGGGCTTCGTCATCGATTCCTGCGAATCCAAGGCCTGGGATTCGGTGGATTACGATTTGGTTGCTGGCAGCAAGACCGTGCAGGGCCAGCGCACCTCAGTCGACTATACGCTGAAGGACGAGAGCAAGAATCCCACCGCGGCTGCGGCACGCGACTACTTCATCGCGGCCGGAAAAAAGGCTGGCGCGACCCTGATGTCCGATCCGACCGCGAGCTGGGAGGCGACGCTGATGCAGAAAACCCCGGCGGGCGAGTTCTGGTACGACTACCAGCACGGCAGCGGCAACGATTCGGAGACCGACTCCTACACCCTGACCACGATCGAGATCGAACCGCTGGCCCAGGACGTGGTGGCACAGGCGATGCCGGGTCCGCTCGACGTGTCGGGCAAGACCTGCACCAACCCGCCGTGGCTGGTCAAGCAATTCGCTTATTTCAAAATCGATTCCTGCGAACAAAAGACCTGGGATCAAGTGCAAATCTATTTACCGGGTGGCGAGAAAACCATCGAGGGAAATCGACTTACGGTGAACTACACCCTCACCGACGAAAATAAGAGCCCAACAGCTCTGGCGCTCACGCAAAATTATATTGCCGCCCTGAAACAGATAGGCGCAACGCTTGTATCCGATCCGACTGATGACAGCCAGGCCGTGTTCACGCAAAAGACACCGACGGGCGAGTACTGGTATATCTATCACGGCGGGAGTGGCAACTCAGAATCCACCGAGTCTTATTACCTGACGACCGTTGAAATTCTACCGCTCGATCAGCAGGTGGTGGCGCAGCCGATAACTGGGCCGCTCGCGGCGCCCGGCAGCGCCTGCACGGACCCGCCATGGCTTAGCAAGCAATTCGCTTATTTCAAGGTCGATTCCTGCGAGCACAAGATCTGGGATCAAGTGCAACTCGATCTGCCGGACGGCGAGAAGACCATCGAGGGGAATCGTCTGACGGTGAACTACACTCTCACAGACGAAAAGAAGGATCCCGCCGCTTTGCCGGTGGCGCGCAATTACACGGCCGCGCTGAAGAAGATCGGCGCTACGCTCATGTCGGATCCCAACAGCGACGATCAGGCGATATTTACGCAGAAGACGCCGGCAGGTGAGTTCTGGTACATCTACCAGCACGGTAGTGGTAACGATGAATCCACCGGCTCTTACGGACTGACGACCGTCCAGGTCACGCCGTTTCCGCAGGTGGTGGTGGCACAAACCACCAAGGGCTCACTGTCCGACCAGCAGGGCAAGGGCTGCAAGAATCCGCCGTGGCTGGTCAAGCAGTTTGACTATTACAAGCTGAGCGATTGCACCGAGCGCGATTTCGATTCCATCACGCTGGATTTGCCCGATGGCGAGAAAACGCTGGCCGGGCATTTTCTGGAGGTGAACTACTCGCTGACGGACGAGAACAAGGACCCAGCGGCTCTCTATGTGCAGAAAAACTACGTCAACGCGCTGGAGAAAATCGGCGCCAAGCTGGTGTCCGATCCCACCGACGTGGGTCAGGCTGTGTTGACCCAGACCACGCCGGCAGGCGAGCTCTGGTACATCTACAAGCAAGGCAGCGGCAACGAGGAATCGGTGGGAACCTATTCCCTGACCGCCCTGCAGATCGGCGGCCCGCCGCCCAAGACCTGCAAGATTGAGGTGTACGGCGTCAATTTTGATTTCGACAAGTCCGACATCAAGCCGGAATCGGAACCGGTGCTGCAACAGGTGCTGGCGTTGTTCACCGCCGATCCGACCTATAGCGCGGAAGTCGGCGGCCATACCGACAACGTGGGCAAGCCCGCCTACAACCTGGCGCTGTCCGAACGCCGCGCTCAAGCGGTCGAAGCCTGGCTGGTGGCACATGGCGTCGCGGCATCGCGCCTGACCAGTCGCGGCTATGGCGATACGGTACCGCTGGTGCCGAATACCTCGGACGCGAATCGCGCCAAAAACCGCCGCGTGGAACTGAAGAAAAAGAACTGCACGAGTCCGGCGGAGTAAATAGAGTACGACTTATGCGCAACTTACACTCAATGGCGGCGTTGCTTCAGAGCCGGAACGCGGAGGTGCCGACGATGAGGAAGAAAATTTTTGTGGCCGTTGCCGGGCTCTTGCTGGCTTTTCCTGTGTTGGCCGCAGCACATTCAGGCGGTTCTGCGGGCGGGGCGAAGCCCCACCCCGCGAAGCTTACCGTGACGATGCATTACGAAGAGATCTTCCATCTGTCGCAGAGCCCGTCGCCTGGTATGGGCATGCACGGTACGGCCGACGCCAAGCTTATCGTCGACTTGTCGTTCGAGCGTCCCATTGTCATCTTGCCGGATGTTTTTCTGACTCCCAACGGGGCGGTGAACATGACAGGAAACGCCGTTTATTCCGCCAGCGAAAGTTTCGTGGACGACAACGGGGACGGAGGTACAACGACGGGTCAGGCGCACTTGGCCGGTGGGCTCGACCCCGGGCAGGGCGATCTCGTAACCGTGGACCCACTCGGAGGAGACGGCTTACGTGTAAACATCGCCGCCAACTTTACGTTGCAGGGAAAGGACAAGGAGACGAACACGCTCAACGGAGATCGGTCGTACGGGACCGTCATGAACCGACTTCAGGATGGGTTTGAATACTCTGACCGGACCGGAAACGATGGTCCCGCGAAAGCGGTCGGTCTTGGGTTTGGGGCGGAGATCTGGCCGCCGGGCGGCGATCCGGACGATCCGGACAACGCAGCCTTGACCCTTTCGGAGGCCTCGAAGTTCGAGTCAGAAACCTGGGTTGGCGCACAGCCGCGCCGGACGGCGGACGGCGGCTGGCATCTACAATACACCGGGCACAAGACACAGATCAGTCCGAGCGGCGACCCGGCCTCTATTCATGCCACTCGCACGCTGGTCGTCGACGTAACGATCACCCCGCAATAGGATCACGAGCACGTCCGGAATGCCGAGCGGAAAATAAAATAGAGCCTCTTCCACTTTATTGACTCTGTAATCTCTGTGTGCTCTGTGGTGAATCCGGAAATGCAACCTCAGAGAGCACGGCGCACACAGAGAATGAATCAATGATTTGTACTTTTACTGGGTGGTCGCGGCCAGCGCCTTGCGTCGGCGCAGGCGTTCGCTCACGTGCTCCATCGCGACGTAGAACGCGGGGGTGACGTAGAGCGTCAGGAACTGCGAGAAGAAGAGGCCGCCGACGGCTGCGATGCCGAGCGGGCGGCGGGCCTCGGCGCCGGCGCCGAAACCGATGGCGATCGGCAAGGTGCCGAGGATGGCCGCGACCGTCGTCATCATGATCGGGCGGAAGCGGATGCTGCAGGCTTCGATGATCGCTTCGGTGGCGCCCAATCCGTGTTCGCGCCGCGCGTGAAGTGCGAAATCTATCATGATGATGCCGTTCTTTTTTACCAGGCCGACGAGCAAAATCAGCCCGACGAAGCTGAAGATATTGAGTTCCTGGCCGGTGAGGATAAGCGCGATCAGTGCGCCGAAGATCGCGAGCGGCAACGCGGTGAGGATGGTTATCGGATGGATGAAGTGCTCGTAGAGGATGGCGAGCACCATGTAGATGACGAGTATGGTGATCAGGAGCAGAAGCGGCAGGCTGGTCAGGGACTGCTCGAAGACCTGCGCGTTGCCGGAAAAGCTGCCGGTCACGTCGGCGGGCAGGGTTGAATCGGCTAGCGTCTGGATGCGGCTTGTCACCGAACCGAGCGAAACGCCCGGTGCGACATCGAACGACAAGGTGACAGAGGGAAGCTCCTGATAGTGGCTGATGCTGAGCGGGCCCACGCCGGGTGAAATTTGGGCGATGCTCGCAAGTGGCACCACCGTGCCATTGCGGCCGGGGACATAAAGCGCATCGAGCGCATTGATGTTTTCCTGGAACTGCGGAGCCAGTTGCAGGATCACCTCATATTCGTCGGTCGCACTGTAAATCGTGCTGATCTGTTGCCCGCCGTAGGCGCTCGCGAGCGCGGTCTGAATGGCGGCGGGGGTGACGCCGAGCGCGGCGGCCTTGTCGCGCAGGATGGTCACATTGATCTGCGGGTTGTGCAACTGGAGATCGGAATTGACGTCGGCGATGCCGGGGATTTTCTGCATTTTGGCCTGAAGGGTCTCGGAGGCCTGCTGCAACTCGTTGAGATCCGAACCCTGCAGCACGTAATCGTAGGTGCTTTGCCCTCCGCCGGTACCGATATTGATGGCCGGCGGATTCTGGAAATAGCCTTCGATGTTGGGCACTTGGGCGGCTTCGCGGCGCAGGCGCTCGACGATCTGGTCGGCAGTGAGGCTTCGCTCGCTGCGCGGTGCAAGGCCGATCATCAAAAAGCCGGAATTCTCGCCGCTCGAGCCGCCCCGGCCCTGCCCCGCGCTCGACATGACGGTCGCGACGCCCGGCGTTGCACGGACGAGCTGGACGAGTTTGTTCTGCTGCACATCCATGTCCTGGAAGGACATCCCCTGCGGACCCTCGGTGTTGCCGAACACGGCGCCCGTATCCTCGGTGGGAATGAAGCCCTTGGGGACTACCACGAAAAGGAGTCCCGTCAGAACCAGGATCAGGGCGGCGAAAGAAAGCGTAGTCAGCCAGTGTTCGACCGACCAGGTGAGGGTGCGCACGTAGCCGCCGCGCAGGCGCTCGAATGCGCGTTCGCTTGTTCGGTAAAGGCGGCCGTGCGTGCGTGCCGGACGCAATATCCGCCCGGAAAGCATCGGCGTCAGGGTCAGCGACACGACGCCGGAAAGCAGGATGGTGATGGCGATTGTTACTGCGAACTCTCTGAACAAACGTCCGACCACGCCGCCCATGAAGAGTATCGGGATGAACACCGCAACCAGCGACAAAGTCATGGAAAGAACCGTGAAGCTGATCTCGCGGCTGCCTTTGAGCGCCGCGGCGAGCGGTTTCTCGCCCATATCCATGTGGCGCACGATATTTTCCTGCACCACGATCGCATCGTCCACCACGAATCCGACCGCGAGTACGAGCGCCATCAGCGAGAGGTTGTCGAGACCGAAGCCGAGTAGGTACATGATCGCGAAGGTGCCGACGAGCGAGGTCGGCAGCGCGAGCGCGCTCACCAGCGTGGCGCTGCCGTTGCGCAGGAACAGGAAGATGACGCCGATCACGACCGCAATCGCGAGCAGCAAGGTGTAGCTCACGTCATCAATGGAGTCGCGGATGAACGTCGAGCGATCATAGATGACGTGCAGTTCCGCCCCGCCGGGTGCCTGGCGGGTGAGTTCCGGAAGGAGTGCGCGGGCCTCGTTGGCCACCTTGACTGTGTTCGCACCCGGTTGACGTTGGATCGAGAGCACGATCGCCGGTTCGCCGTTATAGGCCGTGGTCTGTTTGTTTTGCTCGATGCTGTTCTCGGCCTGACCGACGTCGCTTAAGGCGACCGGCGCGCCATTGTTGTAGGCGAGCACGAGCGAATTGTATTGCGCGGCATTGGTGAGCTGGCCCGAAGCCTGGACGGTATAGGCGCGGTTGCCGCTGTCGAGCGTGCCGGTAGGCAGGTTGCTGTTGCCGGCCGCGACTGCATCGGCGACCTGGTTGAGCGAGAGACCGCGGGCATTGAGTGCATAGGGGTTGATGTAGATGCGAACGGCGTATTTCTTCGAACCCCACACGTTCACCTGGGCGACGCCGGGCAGCGTCGCGAGACGTTGGGCTACCCGGGTCTCGGCGAATTCATCGAGCGTCGTGAGCGAAAGGTCCTTCGCGGTAAAGGCAATGTATATGATCGAGTAGTCGCCGGGATTGACCTTGCGCAGGGTGGGCAGGCTCGGCATGCCGATCGGCAGTTGGCGCGAGGTTTCCGAGATCGCCGTCTGCACGTCCTGCGCGGCGGCGTCTATGTTGCGGCTGAGATTAAATTGAAGAACGATCTGGGTCGAACCCGTGCCGCTCACCGAACTCATGGAATCCAGGCCGGCGATCGAGCTGAAGTTGCGCTCGAGCGGCGTTGCGACCGTGCTCGCCATGGTTTGCGGGCTCGCGCCCGGCAACGAGGCGGACACCGTGATCGTCGGGAAGTCCACGTTCGGCAGTTCGCTTACCGGCAGCATTCGATAGGCGAAGAATCCGAATATGACGAGCGCCGCCATCAGCACCGTCGTCGCGACCGGCCGCTTGATGAACGGTGCCGAGAGGTTCATGCGCCCGCGCTCGCGCTCGCGGCGGCAGCGGCGGAGGTCGGGAAGGGGAGCAGTCTCGCCTTTGCGGGCATGCCGCCGTGCAGTTCGCGCGGCACATGTTCGACCACCACGTCGCCCGCGGCAAGGCCTTTCGAAATGACCGTAAGGCCTCCGTATTCACGCGCGACGACCACGTTTTGCACGGCGACCTTGCCGTCGGCAATGGCATAGACGTAGCTCCCGTTTTGGCCCGGCTGCACGGCGATGGTAGGAACGACCAGGGCGTCGTTCTCGACGGTCAGCGTGAGGTCCACGCTCAGCAGCTCGCCTGGCCACAACATTCGGTCCGCGTTAGGAAATTCGGCCTTGAGGCTCAAGGTTCCCGTATCCTGATTGATCGTATTGTCGATGAATACCAGCTTGCCGTCGCCGGCGAGCAGGCTTCCGTCCGGGCCGCGAACATCCACGCTCAGCGACTTGTCGTCGCGGTGCGCGAGTACCTGCGCCATTTGCGACTGGGGGACGTTGAATTGAACGAGAATCGGCGCGATCTGGTTGATGGTGACGAGCGGCGTCGCGCCGTTGGCCTGGATCAGGTTGCCGGACTTGAAGGCGAGTGCGCCGGTCTTGCCGTCGATCGGCGCACTGATCTCGGTGTAGCTCAACTGCAGTTTTGCCTGATCGAGCTTGGCCTGATCGGCGGCGAGTGTGCCTTCGTCCTGTTGCACCAAGGCCTCGGCGGTCTGATTGTCTTGGGTGCTGACGTAGCCGCTCTTGATCAGTTTCGCCATGCGCTCCGCGTTGGCGCGGTCGGAGGCGAGCTTGGCCTGATCCTGCTCGACCTGTCCCTGGGCTTGCGCGACCGCGATCTGATAGGGCTTGGGGTCAATGACGAACAGAAGTTGGCCGGCCTTGACTTCATCGCCTTCCTGAAACAGCACTTTTTGCAGGGTGCCCGCGACCTGCGCCTGCACCGCCACGCTGTGTTCGGTCTGGGCGACGCCGGACGCCTGGATCGTAAGCGGCACCGCCTGGCGCTGCGCGCGCACCGCATCCACCGTCAAGCTGACGCCGTGATGCTTGCCGCCCTGTCCGGGGGAAACGGCCACAAGAGCATACACGCGCCAAGCTACGACGCCTGTCCCGATCAGGACGACAAGTCCGATACCCCAATGTTTCATTCGCCGCCCCGTGGCCATTGTCCGCTTCTCCGTTGCAAGCGAAGCGGCGGTCGCCGCTTCGCGCTACCGTTGTGATTCGCCTTATAGGCGGCAGTTCCGTGCGGAACACAGTATTCCACGGTGGCCCTGCAAAAGTGTTTCAGAATGTTGCAATCGCGATGAAACCGTCGGCCGATTTTGCCGCCTGCGCGCAACGGTAGGTTAACCTGTTTGCAGCCGGCAGTTGACTACCGAGTGAAACACCCGATCTGCTTACGCCTGCTCTTCGTGGCAGCGCTCGCTGCGCTCGGCGGTTGCAGCACGCTGGGCTACTACGGCCAGGCGATCAACGGCGAGCTGAAAATCCTCGGCGAGCGCAAGCCGATCGAGACGGTCGTCAACGATCCTGTCACCTCGCCCGGGGTGCGGGAAAAACTGGAACTGGTGCTGGCGGCAAGAAGTTACGCATCCGCCGAACTGGGTTTGCCGCGGGGCGAGAGCTACCGGAGCTATGTCGCCCTCGATCGCGCCTATCCCGTCTGGGTCATCTACGCGGCGCCGGCGTTTTCGCTAACGCCCGTCGACTGGTGTTTCCCATTTGCGGGCTGCGTGCCCTATCGCGGTTATTTTCACGAGCAGGCGGCCGATGCATTCGCGGGCGGACTTGCGAAGCGCGGCGACGACGTATTCGTGACCGGCGCACCTGCCTATTCCACGCTCGGTTGGTTCGCCGATCCGGTGTATTCCAGCATGCTGCAATGGAGCGATGCGGAGCTGGCCGGCACTATCTTTCACGAACTGGCGCACCAGAAACTTTATGTGAAAAACGACTCCGCCTTCAACGAGTCCTTTGCCGACACCGTGGAGGATGTCGGCGTTGTACGCTTCTTTGCAACGCGCGACCCGAAGGCATTGACCGCGTGGCGCAACGATCGCTTGGCCGAACGTGCGGCGGAGATCTATGTGAAGGAAGCCCGCACGCGTCTTGCCACCGTTTATACCTCGCACATAAGCGATGCAGAGAAACGGAGTGAAAAAGCGGCCGTGTTCCGATGGCTAACGGAGCGTTATCGCGAAGTCGGCAGCCGCTTCGGAATCCGCTACTCGCCCGAATGGCTTGGGAAACTCAACAATGCGAGTATGGCCGCGATGAACACCTACGACCGCTGGATACCCGCGTTCAGGCATGTACTGCAATGCGAGGACGGCAACTTGTCGGACTTCTACCGCGTCGCCGCCCGTATCGGTGCATTGCCCGCCAAAACCCGTGAGGCGCGCCTGCAAGCCCTTACCGAACTGAAAGACGATAAATCGAGTGCGGGCGCAGTCTGCGCGATGAACCGAGTATAGGTTCAGGCATCCCGGCGAAGAGCGGCTAGGGGCGGCACGCGGGTAAGATGCAGCGTGGCGGCAAGACCGATGCCGCCGATGCCGAGGCTGCCGGCCAGCGTGCCGGCGAGCACCAGCCAACCGTCGAAGTAAGCTGGGATGTCGAATACCCAGCGTGCCAGTGCATAGCCCGCGCCGGCGGATACGAGACCGGCAACGATTCCTGCAATCGAACCCAAAAGAATGAATTCGGCTCCGAGTATGGCCGCGAGCAGGCGGCGTCGGGCGCCGAGCACGCGCATCAGGGCGAGTTCGCTCGCTCGCTCGGTGCGTCCCGCTTCGAGCGCGGCGAGCAGCACCAGCACCGCGGCGACGAGGGCGAGCGCGAAGACCGCGGCGAGTGCAAGCGCGGCATGGCGCAAAAGGTCGCCGACCGCGGTGAGGATCGTATCGACGTTGATGACCGTCAGATTCGGGAACCGATGCACCAACGCCAAAGCGAGTTGATCGCCGGCGCCGGCGTGAATTGCGGTGATCCACGTGGCCGGGTAATCATCCAGCGTGCCGGGCGGCGTCACCATGAAGAAGTTGGGTTCGAAGCTTTGCCACTTGATTTCGCGCAGGCTCGCAATGGTGAGCGTCAACCTGCGGTCCGCAACGGAAAATTCGAGCCGGTCGCCGAGGCCGACATCAAGCGTTTTCGCCCAGTCCGACTCGACCGAAACCAGCGTGCGGCCGGCGTCGCTCTTCGTCCACCAGTGTCCTGCGACCACTTCGTTGCCGATGCCCGGTGCGGCGCGCATGCTGAGCGTCTGCTCGCGCAGCAGCAGTTCTTTCCCGTTCTCGCTCTTGATGCGCGGTTTCCATTTGGCAACGGGTACGCCGTTGATGGCCTCGAGTCGCGCCCGCACCATCGGATAGAGCGTCGCGTTGTGGATTCCGTGCGTGGCGAAAAAGTTCTGTACGTCGTTGCGCTGACCGGGCTGGATGTTGACGATGAAGTGGTCGGGTGCATTGGCGGGCAGCCGCGCGCGCCAGGTCGAGATGAGATCGTGGCGAACGCCGGTCAGTAGCAGGAGCACCGTGAGCGCGAGCCCGAAGGCGACGAGTTCCGCGAGACTGCGCGCGTGGCGGCGGGAGAGTTGCGCGGCGCCGAAACGCCAGGCCGGACGCAGACTTGCAGTCGGTGCGCCCAGCAATTTGACGAGTGCATAGCCCAGCCCCCCGATGAAAGCGGCAAGCGCGGCGGCAGCCGCGAGCGTCCACAGCGTGAGAGTCATCGAATCGGCGCCGCGCCACAGGATGAGAATCGCCAGCGCGATGACGGCCGCGAGGATTTGCAGCACCGTGTGCCGCTTGTCCGGCACGGCGCCGCGCAGCGTGAGCGCCGGGCGCGCACGCGGCAATGCGAATACCGGCACCAGCCATAGTCCCGCTGCAAGCAAGGCTGCGGTAATTGGCGCCACCGCCAACGCCGACAGTGGCGCAGGCGCGACCGCAAGATTGAACCAATGGGCGGCGAGCGCACCGAGCCCGCGGGCGATGCCCCAGCCGACGACAATGCCGGCCGCGCTGGCTGCGAGAGTGAGCCAGAGGAGTTCGAGTGCATAAAGCGCGTACACGGTTCCGCGGCTTGCGCCCAGTGTTTTCAGAATCGCCGCGCCTGCGCGTTGGCGATCGAGGTAATAACGAGCGGATTGGATCAGCGCCGCGGCGGCGATCAGCAGCGTTGCGAGCACCGCAAGGCGCAGGAAATCGCGGGTACCGTCGAGCGGCCCGCTCAGGCCCGGCGTGATGTCGTTCACGTCCTGGAGCTGCGCGCCGCTGGGCAACAGGGATTTAGACGCGGTGCGAAAGCGGGTGAGCGCATCGGGAGTCCCGGCCAGCAGCAGTTCGTAATCCAGGCGGCTTTGCGTGCCGGCGAGACCGGTCGCTGGAAGATCCGCGGTATTCATGATGAGAATCGGTGCGATGCTCGCGAGATCGAGTTCGGAGCCTGGCGCGCGCGCGATCAGCGCACCCAGTCGAAACGTTTTTTTGCCGAGCGAGAGGGAGTCGCCCGGTTTGCGATCAAGCGCGGCGGCGAGACCGGGGCTCGCCCATATCGTGCCCGGCGAAGGTATGCCGGCGGCGATGTGCATGGGCGCACCGACTCGCGTGCGCAGTTGAACCGTTCCACGCAAAGGATAGGGCGCATGGACCGCGCTCACACTCGCAAGCTTCAAGTGTTCGCCCGCCACGGCGACGGTGGGGAACGTCACGACTGTCGTGGTGGTGAGATCCAGCCGCGCGGCAAGCGCTTTCAGGGAGTCGGGCAACGGCGACGATGCACTCACCACGAGATCCGCGCCAAGCGCGCCGTCCGCGGCCTGGAGCACCGTGCGTTCGAGCTGGCCCGAGAACAAGGCGACGCCGCCCGCCGCCGCGGCGGCAAGCGTCAGCGTGGCGAGCGGCAGGCGCAGTTCGCGACGCAATCCGCGCCGGAACCACAGCCACGAACGCGTGAGCATGTTCAACGCATCAACCCGTGCGGAGGGTGCCGTTTTCCAGCAGCAGGCGGCGAGTGCAGCGTACGGCAAGGCGTTCGTCGTGCGTTGCGAGCACCAATGTGGTGCCGTGAGCCGCGCGCAGATCGAACAGGAGTTCGATCACGCGAGAGCCGCTTGCGGCATCGAGATTGCCGGTGGGTTCGTCCGCAAACAGCAACTCGGGTTCCGGCGCGAAGGCGCGGGCGATCGCGACGCGCTGCTGTTCGCCGCCGGAGAGGGTTTCGGGATAGTGGCGGGCGCGCTCGGCCAATCCCACGTCGGCGAGCGCCGCGGATGCGCGCCGCGCGGCGTCGTGCGCGCCGCCGAGTTCGAGCGCGATGCGCACGTTCTCTTCTGCCGTGAGACGCGGCAGCAGGTTGAAATCCTGGAATACGAAACCCACCCGCCCGGCGCGGAGCGCCGCGCGCCGATCTTCGTCGAGACCGCTGAGCGCGTAGCCGAAGAGCTGCACTTCGCCGCTGCTGGGGTCGTCGAGTCCGGCGAGCAGTGCGAGCAGCGTCGTTTTGCCCGAGCCCGAAGGACCGAGGATTGCCACCGCTTCGCCCGGCTCGACGGCGAGGTTGACATTCTGCAGGATGGCGAGCGGACCGTCATGGCTGCTAACCTCTTTACTGATTTGCGAAGCGACAAGCGGAGGCGCGATGCGCTTTTCGGCTGCGGCTGCGATTTTTTCCGGCATTCTGTTCATCCTTTACTGCGCGGCTGCACAGGCTGCGCCGCAGGCGACGCGCAATCTGCTCGTCGTCGGCGACAGCCTGAGCGCCGCCTACAAGATACCGGTAGAGGCCGGCTGGGTGCATCTGCTCGCCGGGCGTCTCGCCCGCAACGGCTATGATTATCGCGTAATCAACGCGAGCATTCCCGGCGACACTACCGCCGGAGGCCTTTCGCGCCTGCCCGCCGCGCTCGCGCGCTACTATCCTGCGATCGTCGTCATCGAACTCGGCGGCAACGATGGCCTGCAAGGGCTACCGTTAGATCAGATGTATGCAAACCTTGCGCGTATGGTTGCACTCGCGCAAAAATCTGGAGCGAAAGCACTTCTGATCGGCGTGCGCATGCCGCCCAATTACGGACCCGTGTACACCACGCGTTTCCAGGCCGTGTACAAGGACGTCGCCGCGGCGCAAGGCGTGCCGCTCGCGCCCGAATTGCTGGACGGCGTTGCGACCCGGCCCGACCTGATGCAGGCGGACGGCCTGCATCCCCTTGCGAAGGCGGAACCGAAGCTGCTCGGCAACGTCTGGCCCGCATTGGTGCCGTTGCTCGCAAAGCCGGCCATCGAGTCCCCGGCGACGGAACCGCTGCGGTGACGGTCAGTCGAGCCGAGCGAGCAGCGCCTTGAAGCGTGGATTGTCGGCGAACGGCGCAAGGTCTGGGTCGTGCTCAACCCAACTACGGCTGTAGTTGCTTTTCTCGCCTTGCCCGGCGCCGCGTTCGAAGACATCCATCGCTTTATCCAGAAGACCGGCGCGACAGTATACGCAGGCCACGTTGTAAAGCGTAAAAGGGTCGTCGGGCTGTAGCTCGAGCGCACGTTCGGCCAGTTCGAGGCCGCGTTCGCGCTCGCCCAAGGCAACCAGTGCCTGCGCTGCGAGATGCATGGCGCGCACGTCGTCCGGTTCCCGGTCCAGCCGGTGCATGGCCGCCTCGACGCCGCGACGTCTCCAGTACGCAACCTTGTCCGGCCGTTTCAGTTGTTCATAGATCTGGGGAAGAAGCAGCGCCGACTCGTAGTCCTCCGGATCGATTTCATGGGCCTTTTCGAACAGGACGGCCGCCTGCTCGTACTTGCCCTGATGCACCGAACTGCGGGCATAGAAGTAGTAAGGTTCGAACAGGCGCGGGTTGATCTCGATTGCGCGTCGGAAGCAGGTGTCGGCTTGGTCGAACTGCTTGTTGATCATGAAGGCAACGCCGCGCGAAGCGTGCGTCTCCGCGATGGTATCGCACAGCGCAAGCGCTTTCTCGCTGGCTTCCGTCGCTTCTTTCCGGTTCCGTTCCTCGTGCTCGAAGTACACATAGAGAAATGCCGCAGCATCGGCCAGGCCGGCCCAGGCGCGTGCGAAGCCGGGATCTTTTTCGATCGCGCGCTCGAACATCTGGCGAGCATGTTCGAAGCCGTGGCGGGAGGTCGCATGAAAGTACTTCCAGCCACGCAGGTAATAGTCGTAAGCATCAATGTCGGAAGTGCGGGCGACGCCCGGGTCTGCGAGCGGTTTCAATTCCAGTGCGCGCGCGACCCGTGCCGCGATCTCGTCCTGGATGGCGAACACGTCGGTGGTGCGGCTGTCGAAGCGCTCGGACCACAGGTGATAACCATCGGCAACGTTGACGAGCTGGGCAGTGACGCGCAGGTGATCGCCCGCCTTGCGCACGCTGCCTTCGAGTACGCTCGCCACTTTCAGCCGCCGGCCGATCTCGGCGATGTCCACCGTCTGTCCCTGGAACTGGAACGATGCGGTGCGTGAGGCGACGCGCAGCTCGGGCAGGCGCGTCAACGTATTGAGTATTTCTTCGGCGACGCCCTCGCAGAAATAGGCCTGGTCACGCTCCGGACTCATGTCCACAAACGGGAGCACGGCGATCGAGCGCGGTGCGGGCGGCGGGGCATTGGGCTCCGTTTCAGGCGCTGATCCGGACGAGGGCGCTGCCGCGGCCGACGTCCGGGCCGTGTCCGCTGCCCGCTCGCCGGGCTTGTCCAGGCTCCAGGCAAAGATCACCGCGAGCGGAAAGCCGGCGATCACGAGAATGATAAGCAGGGTAAGACTCCAGCCCGGAAGGTGCAGCGGACCGAAGGTCGCAGCGGAAATCTGGATAATCAGCCAGCCGACGATCGCGTAGGCAAGCGCAACCTGAGCCGCTTTGCGGTGCCGAAGTCCGGCGAAAAACGTTTTCACTTTTTCATCCAGGCCCGAAAGCCGGACTCCGGGGGACGCCGTAATTGTAACGCCGGAAGATCAACCGGAACCGCTCTCCAGCGCCTTGCCGGTGATGTTCAGGGTGAACGGGAGCAGGCAGAGCACCACAACACTGCTCGCCGCCATGACCGCGAGTCCGCCGATAAAACCCCAGGTGTTGGCGCCCAGGAGCACGAGTGTCGGCGCGACCGCGCCGCCGATGTGGCCGAGTCCGTTGGTCAGCGCAACGCCGGTTGCCCGCGCAGCAGTCGCGAAATGTTCGGCCGTGAGCGTGTACATGATGGGGACCATCAGTCCGATGGTGGTCGAGGCAATAAAGCCGATGCCCATGATTCTCTCCGGAACCGGATTGAAGCCGGCCACGACGAGCGCGGCCAGCCATACGATGCCGACGACGAACAACGTGTGCTTGCGCTCGACCCGGTCGTTCAGCCACATCGAAGCAAAGGCGCCGACCAGGAATCCAATGCCGCTCACGATCAGGGAATTCAGGCTCTGAGCCGCTGAATATCCGGCGTGTTCGAGGAGATCCGGCACCATGACCAGCCAGCCGTAATTGCCGATGTAATAAAAGAACCAGAGTGCAATCAGCAGCAGCACGCGCTGGCGATAGGGCGGGTGAAGCAGTGCTAGTACAGGATGACGAAGTGGATTCGTCGGGGCGTATTCGTGCGACGGTTCCGGTAGCGGCCGGCCGAGCCGCTTACGAGCAATTTCTTCGGCGCGGACGATTTCTTTTTCGGCCTGTGCCATGCGTCCGTGGGCCACCAGCCAGCGCGGACTCTCGTGCAGGTAAAAGCGGATGAACGAGATGGTCAGACCGCTTGCGGCTCCGATCAGGAACAGCACTCGCCAGCCCCAGGTGAAATCCGGTACCAGCACGCGCGCCACGAATGGCACGACAGCGAAACCGGCGAAGGCGCAGACGTTGGCCCAACTCGTGTATTTGCCGCGTACGGCCGCCGGAGATATTTCGCCGAGGTAGGTGGTAACCGTGGCGATCTCGGCACCGATGCCCATGCCGGCGATGAAACGGAAGGGAATGAGCCAGACGAGCGAGGGCTAGAACGCGGCCCCCAGCGAACCCAAGGTGTAGAGCGCAACCGACAGTACGAGGCTTGGGCGTCTGCCCCACCGGTCGGCGATCGTCGCGATCAGATAGGAGCCGATGATGAACCCGAGAAGGCTCATGGATATGGAAAGCGAGGCCGAGCGGGCCGTGACGCCGAACTGCTGCACGATCTCGGGCAATGCCGAGCCGATGTTCACGATGTCGAAGAATGCGAAGAAGTAGGCTGCGCCGACTATCCATAGGATTCTGTAGCGCCAGGGCCAGATCGGGATTCGGTCCAGCCGGGCAAGTACCGATGCCGCGTTTTCGTTCATGATTGTCCGTACCCCAGACCGGGCGGCTAATTCTAACCGCGATCATGCCCGTTCCGATACGTTCGCGACGGCAAGGGACAAGTCATTGCACGCGCCCTTTTCTCTTGCTGGAACGCAAGATGGGCGCCCCCTGTTCCGGGATTTTCCCCTTTACAATAGCGGCACGCCGACACCGGCGGCGCCGGTGCCGATTCCGTGGCCTAAATTGGAGATGACCATGTCCAAGTGGATAGCAGCCTTCCTGGCGCTGGGTTTCTGCACTGCGGCCCAGGCGGCCGACAGTCATTTGTTACTGCTCCGGTATCCGACGATGTCGAAGACGCAGATCGCCTTTGAATACGGGGGCGAATTGTGGGAAGTGCCGCGCGCCGGCGGCCGGGCGCACATCATCGCGAACGGCATGGACATGCTCACCATGCCCATCTTTTCGCCCGACGGCTCGATGATCGCCTTTACCGGCACCTACGACAGCAATACCGACGTGTATGTAATACCGGCGGCCGGCGGGCAGCCGAAACGGCTGACCTTTCACCCGGACCCGGATGTCGCCGTCGGCTGGACGCCCGACGGCAAGAACGTGCTGTTCCGCTCGCGCCGCTACAGCTATTCGGATCCCGACCAGCTCTACACGGTGCCGGTGACCGGCGGCTTCCCGCAGCAGTTGCCGCTCGACATGGCGGAGGAGGGCTCGTACTCACCCGACGGCAGTCACATCGCCTACGTGCCGAACTTCCAGTGGGAAGCGTTCTGGAAGCAGTACAAGGGCGGCCAGCACACGCAGGTCTGGCTGGCCAAACTTTCCGATTCGAGCGTCGTGCGGATTCCGAACCTGGATTCCAACGAGAACAATCCGATGTGGGTCGGCAACACCGTCTATTTCCTGTCCGACCGCGACGGCCCGATCACGCTCTTCGCGTACGACATTGCATCCGGCAAGGTCACGAAGCTGATCGACAACACCGGCTTCGACATTACCTCGGCCTCGGCCGGACCCGGCGGGATTGTCTATTCCCAGTTCGGCCAACTCCATATCTACAATCCTGCAAGCGGCAAGACACAGGCCATAGCGGTAACGCTCGCAGGCGATCTCCCGCAGCGCCGCCCGCGCTTTGAGGACGTCTCCAAAGACATCGAGAACGCCGGGATTTCACCCAACGGCGTGCGCGCGGTTTTCGAGGCGCACGGGGAAATCCTCACCGTGCCCACCGAGCATGGCAGCATGACCAACCTCACTTACAGCCCGGGAGTCATGGACCGCGGTCCGGCCTGGTCGCCGGACGGCAAATCCATCGCGTACTTCTCCGACCGCGACGGCGAGTACGACCTTTACATCCGACCCCAGGACGGCGCCGGCGACGCGCGCAAGATCGCGCTCGGCCAGGACAATGCCTACTACTACGATCTGACCTGGTCGCCCGACAGCGGCAAGATCCTCTACCGCGACCAGAAACTCCAGCTCTGGTACGTGGACCTCAAGGCGGGCAGTCCGAAGCCGGTGAAGGTGGATACCGACAGCTACGAACCGCTGAACGAGTTCGACGCCCAATGGTCGCCCGACGGCCGCTGGATTGCCTATACCAAGGTGATGCCGAACTACCTGCACGCGGTATTCATCTATTCGCTCGCCGACGGCAAGACGCAGCAGGTGACCGACGGTGCGAGCGACTGTCTGTATCCGCTCTTCGATCCGAACGGAAAGTATCTTTATTTCACCGCGAGCACCGATACCGGCCTCAGTCAGGGTTGGCTCGACATGACGAGCATGGAACGTCCGGTCACCCGCACCGTTTACGTGGCCACGCTGCAGGCGGACACGGCTTCGCCGATGGCGCCGGAGGCCGGCTTCGAGAAAACCAAGGCGGCCGGAACCGCAGCCACTGCGGCAAAATCCGGCGCGGGCAAGAACAAAAAGGCCAAGGGCAAGCAGCCTCAGAAGCCGACGGTCACGATCGATTTTGCGGGATTGGCCGCGCGCGCCGTGCCGCTGCCGATCGATGCCGCAAATTATGTGGGAATGGAAGTCGGCAAGACCGGCGTGCTGTATCTCTTGAAAGCGCCGATCGTCGTCATGCAGTCGGACCTGGGTCCGAATGGTCCGCCGCTGAGCGTGATGCAGTTCGATCTTTCCACGAAGAAGACGCAGACGCTCCAGGACGGCATCGGCAGCTTTGCGCTTGCTGCGAACGGCGGGAAGATGCTTTACCAGCAGGGCCAGAACTGGTTCATCGCCGATACCACGCCGAAGGCCAAGCCGACCCAACTCGACACGTCGGACCTGAAGGTCTTCGTGGTGCCCGCCGCGGAGTGGGGGCAGATGTACCACGACGCCTGGCGGATCGAGCGCGCCTTCTTCTACAACCCGAATTACGACGGGCTGGATATCCCGGCGGCGGAGAAGGAGTTCGCCAATTACCTGCCCGGCATTGCGAGTCGCGACGGACTGAGCTTCCTGTTCCGCGAAATGCTGAGTTATCTCTCCGTCGGGCACATGTTCATCTACGGCGGCTACGTGCCGAAGATGGAGGAGATCAACGTGGGTCTGCTCGGCGCGGATTATCAGATCGAGAATGGCCGCTACCGCATCACGAAGATCTACACCGGCGGAATGTGGAACCCGGACCTTTATGCGCCGCTCGCCCAGCCGGGGCTCAAGGTCCAGACCGGCGACTACGTGTTGGCCGTGAACGGCGAACCGATTACCGGCAGCGACAACATTTACCAGGCCTTCGAAAACCTCGGCGGCAATGAAGTGACGCTCACCGTTGGACTGGATCCAAGCATGAAGGGCAGCCACGACATTACGGTGAAGACCATACCCAGCGAGCAAGATCTTCGCAACGCGGCCTGGATAGATCACAACATGGATGTGGTGAACAAGTTGAGCGGCGGCAAGCTCGGCTATGTGTACCTTCCCGACACCGAGTGGGGCGGCTACACCAACTTCAACCGTTACTTCTTCTCGCAGGTGGACAAGCAGGGCGTCGTCGTGGACGAGCGCTTCAATCACGGTGGCTTGATTTCCGACTACATCATTCAGTACCTGCAACGCAAACCGATGAGTCTCGGCGTGACGCGTTGGGGCAGCCGAAAGACGGCGGTGATGCCGCCGATGGCGATCTACGGACCCAAGGTGATGATCATCAACCAGTTCTCCGGCTCGGGCGGCGACGCACTGCCTTGGTACTTCAAGATGGACAAGGTCGGCACGCTGGTCGGCGTGCGCACTTGGGGCGGACTGGTCGGCATCGGCGGCTATCCGCCGCTGATGGACGGTGGCGGCGTGACCGCACCGCGCTTCGGTGTGGAAGGTCTCGACAACACGTTCCCGGTCGAGAATCACGGCATCGCGCCCGACATCGAGGTCTGGCAGAATCCGGCGCTGACTCGCCAGGGGCACGATCCGCAGCTCGAACTCGCGGTTCAGATCGCGCTCCAGCAGCTCAAGGCAAATCCGCCGAAGCAGTACTCGATACCGCCGTGGAATAACTACCATCCGCAGTTGCCGCCGCTGCCCGCGCCGGTGGCAAGTACCGGCGGCGGGTAACGGCGAAGTCACGCGGCCGTATTCCGCATTGGAATACGGCCGCGAACGCGAGAATTCGCCGAGCGAGGTTTCGATGACCGAACCGCAGGATCCGCAGGCCGAGGAGTCGCTCGATCCCGGCGACTGGGATGCGTTCGCGCGTCTGGCCCACCGGATGCTCGACGATTCGCTCGCTTATCTCAAAACCGTGCGCGAGCGCTCGGCATGGCAACGCATTCCGGAATCCGTGCAGGCGCGTCTCGCCGAACCGCTGTCGCGCGAGGGCACGGGCGAAGAAGCCGCCTACGCCGACTACGCGGAACTCGTAGCACCGTATCCGCTCGGCAATATCCATCCGCGTTTCTGGGGCTGGGTCATCGGCACGGGAACGCCGCTCGGCGTCATGGCCGAAATGCTCGCTGCGACGATGAACAACAACGCGGCCGGACATCGCCAAAGTGCGACCTTCGTCGAGATGCAGGTGCTCGACTGGCTGAAGGAAATCATGGGCTATCCGCGCGAAGCTGGCGGTGTGCTCCTGAGCGGCGGCTCCGTCGCCAACCAGGTCGGACTCGCCGTTGCGCGCAATGCGAAAGCGCCGTTCGACGTGCGCCGCGAAGGCCTGTCCGGACAACCGCGGCTCATGTTCTACACATCGAGCGAAAGCCACAACTCCGTGCAGCGCGCGATTGAGCTTCTCGGCATGGGCGCCGAGTCGCTCGGCGTCATTCCGGTACGCGCGGATTTCACCATTGACGTCGCCGCGCTCGACGCACGCATCGCCGCCGACCGCAAAGCCGGGTGCATTCCCTGCTGCGTTGTCGCCAACGCCGGAACGGTCAACACCGGCGCTGTAGATCCGCTCGCCGAACTGGCGGACGTCTGCGCCCGTGAAAACCTGTGGCTGCACGTGGACGGCGCCTTCGGTGCGCTCGCCGTACTCGATCCGGAAACGCGCCCGCAACTCGCCGGCATCGAGCGCGCCGATTCCATCGCCTTCGATCTCCACAAGTGGATGTACCTGCCGTTCGAAGTGGCGTGCACGCTGGTGCGCTCGCAGGAGGCGCATACCGCGACCTTCACCGCCCACGCCGACTATCTCGCGCAGACGCAAGCAGGCATCGCGAGCGGCCCGGTGATCTGGGCCGACTACGCGCCGCAACTCTCGCGCAGCTTCCGCGCCCTGAAAGTGTGGATGAACCTCAAGGCCTACGGCGTGGACCGCTTCGCCCGCCTCATCGCCCAGAACATTCGCCAGGCCCGCTATCTCGCCGGCCTCGTGGAAGCGGCGCCCGAACTCGAGCTCTTGGCGCCGGTGCCGCTCAACGTCGTCAACTTCCGCTACGTCGCACCCGGCCTCGACAAGGCGGCGCTCAACGCGCTCAACACCCGCATCCTGACCGAACTTCAGGAAAGCGGCATCGCCGTGCCATCCTCCACAATCCTGAATGGCCGCTTCGCCCTGCGCGTCGCCATCACCAACCACCGCAGCCGCCGCGACGACTTCGACGCCCTCATTGCCGCCGTACGTGCACTAGGCCGGAAATTATCTCCCTGAATCCGGGAAACGGGGTAGCGCGCGACACCACCTTTTACGCGAGGTGTGTTGGACGCTCGAAGTTGCGACCATTATCGGAATGAATCATAGAATCCGAATGCTTGAGGGGGAAACTCCGATGAAGTCCGACTAATGCCGAGTGGACCAGGAGCGGCAATGGGCCAGGTACAGCCGGAAACCTACCAAAGCGGACGGCCGCGTGTTGGAGTGCGCGGACTTTCCGATCGGGATCTGGTCGCCGAGATCCTCCGCAAAGACCGCAAAGCGACAGCCGAATTAGTCGACCGTTGTGCAGATTGCGTATATGGCTATGTCCGGCATCGGTTGGCTCCCCGCATGGATCTCGTGGAAGATGTCGTTCAGGAGATTTTCCTTGCCGCCTGGCAAAATCTGGACAAATACCGCGGCGATGCCTCGCTTCGCAGTTGGCTGCTGGGGATTGCCCGGCATAAGGTGCAGGACCACTACCGCAAACGCCTGACGGAAATTCAGCTCCGGGAAGAGGGCGAGGATCCGGTTGAGGAAGCGCTGAGCCTGCCGAATCTGGATGATGAGCTGGCGCGGCGGCAAGCGGGGCAAAAGGTGCGGGACATCATGATGGATCTCCCGGAGATATACAGTTTTGCGTTGCTCTGGCGGTACTGGGAAGGACGAAGTCTGCAGGAAATCGCGATCCAAACGGGAAAAACGGAAAAGGCGATCGAGCGAATATTGGCGCGGGCCCGCGGTCAATTGAGGAAGAGATGGAATGAGCAATAACCTGAACAACGAAGACAGGCTGTTCGAGTTGTTGGCGCGGCTCGATGACACCGCTGACGAAGAGCGGGCGTCGTCGCGCCTGAAGTCCAGGCTCTATTCCGCACTGATGCGGCAGCAAGAGCAGTCCGGACCGCTACGCGGCCTCGGCGAGACGCTCGCACGCGGATACGGCCTGTGCGTGTTCGAGGACGTTTGGCAGCGAGCGGTGCCGTTGGATGCAGCGCAACGCTTCAACTGCTGCAAACCCTGCCGCGTGCGCGTGCTCGCGGAACATGTGGAGGGAGCACCGATTCACTGGCGGAATTGCCCGTATGTTGACTTTGGCGGAACGGGGAAAGGGTAGGGCGGCACTGGACCTGTCTGATAATCCCGCGCGGCCGCCGCGATGGCGGATTTCGCTCGGCGAGCGAAGCAAGGAGCACGGTCGGGTCGTTTTAAGTACGCGCCTGCATTCGTTCTCGTGAAATCGGTGCCGGCATCCTTCGCGAAACGCCTGCGCCGCCCGTTTATTCCGGCCGGCCGCCGAGTTCTACCTCGTTGACGCCGAAGAGATTTAATGACTCGGCATTGAAACACGACAATAGGCCGAAGAAAGCCCTCGTGTCATCTAAGGCGAGGGGGATTTGCCGGAGTCGGACGACATTAATACGTGTGGCCGGATTGAACCGATGAACCAGCACCCGCGTCGAGCGCCTCATCCGGCCGACGGGCCTGCCCGTGAAAGTCGGCGCATCGGGGCGGAATATAGGAGTAAAGACATGAAGAGATTGATGCCACTGGCGGCGACTGCGGCATTCGCAGTGATTGTGGCGGGAGCCGCCTACGCGCAGAAACCGCCCGTGCAACCCGACATTTCGGTCGCCAACTATCTTGTTACGATACAAAACCTCACCCGCGGGCAACCGTTCTCGCCGGGTGTCATCGTCACCCACCGGTCCGGCACGGTGATCTGGCGTCTGGCCGGTCCGACTTCCGAGGGCATCGCCGCCATCGCCCAGGATGGCAACCCCGCTGTCGAGACCGCCGATCTGCAAGGCGCTCCGGGGATAGATGACGTGGTGGAAATGACCGGTCCGATAGGCCGGCTCGGTGGAACGGCGCCGCCCAACAGCTTCGCGCACTATGTGGTGCACGCACTTCCGGGCGATCAGCTCTCCGTCGCGGTCATGCTGATCTGCACCAACGACGGCTTCACCGGTGTGGATTCGGTGCCGCTGCCGCAGCAGGTCGGCCAGAAGCTTAGCTACCTGGCCTCCGCCTACGACGCCGGCGTCGAACAGAACACCGAGCTGTCCGCCGACATCGTAGATGCCTGCGGGGCGTTGGGTCCGGTTCCGCTTCCGATGGACGGCAATAACGACAATCTGCCCGCCGACGGCAATATCATCTTCCCCCACCCGGGCATCGTCGGCGGCAACGACCTGACGGTGGATCACAGCCTGGCGGACCACGCCTGGCGCAATCCAGTGGCGAGAATTACGGTCCGCCGGCTTCCGTAAGCTTGTGATCAGCGGCTTCTTCACAGTGGGCGGAATCGGCAATGGCGGCTCCGCCCGCTTTTTTGTTAACGCGAGGCAGACCTCGTTCTGCCGCAATGCTTTGGGTTGGGTGAGGAACCTCTGATTGAGGCTTTCGTAAATAGCGGAGGTATTGACGATGAAAGCGATTACTTCTATCCGGACTATCCTGTCGGTGGCGCTTTGCGCAAGCTGCGTTCTCGCGTTGGCGTTGCCGGCATTGGCATCTGCTATATCTGAAAGCTCTTCGACCGTAGGGGCGGCGGCAACGAAGAGGGCGCATACCGCGTCCAACGTCTTGCCGTCGGCGCTGCGCCCGGTGTTTTACCAGTCGCTTGCGAGAGACGAAGACACCGCCTACCGCATCGACAAGGACGGCTGCGTTAAGCTGCCGCAACAGGCGCTCCAAGCCTGCTTCGATCGCAGCGGAGCGCATTTCAGCGGCCGGGACACGCTCGCGATGCGTCTCGTCGCCTACGGACATCGGGGCGCTCTCGCCGCCGTATCGCCGACGCAGCCGGGCTTCGAAGGCAATCGGGTGAGCTACACTCACGGTGGCCTTGCCGAATGGTGGCGGGTATTGCCGGTGGGTTTCGAGCAGGGCTTCACGCTTTCTAAGCGCCCGCGTGGGGCGGGTGAACTCGTGTTCGCGCTCACCGCGAACGATAAAGCAAGCCGGCAGGATGCCGGCGCTCCCAATGGCACGCTCGGCTGGGGCGAACTGCGTTACGGCAAACTCGTCGTCACCGATGCCAACGGCAAGACGGTGCCGGCGACACTCAGGAGCAAAGGCGACCGCATCCTGATCGCCGTGAACGATACGCACGCCGTCTATCCGCTCGTCGTGGATCCGCTGGTGTGGATGGAGCAGCAGAAGGTGACGGCGGACGACGGCGGGGACCTCGACCACTTCGGCACCTCGGTTGCCGTCGTGGGCGACACCGCCCTCGTCGGTGCGCCGGAGGCGACCGTCGGCGGCAACTTCGGCCAGGGCGCGGCCTACGTGTTCACCAACTCGAACGGCACCTGGACGCAGACGGCCAAGCTCACTGCGAACGACGGCGCGACGTACGATTACTTCAGCACCTCGGTCGCGCTCGACGGCGCGACCGCCCTCGTCGGCGCGCAGATGGGACTCGAGGGTCCGGGCGCGGCCTACGTGTTCACGGAATCGAACGGCACCTGGACGCAGACGGCCAAGCTTACCGCGAGTGACGGCGCGTTTAACGATCAGTTCGGCACCTCGGTCGCGCTCGACGGCACGACCGCCATCGTCGGAGCGTATTGTGCCCCGTACGATACCGGCACATTGCAGTGCGGACCCGGCGCCGCCTATGTGTTCGACGAGTCGGGCGGTATCTGGAGTCAGGCGCAGGAACTCACAGCGAGCGACGGCAACTCGGGCGACCAGTTCGGCAACTCCGTCGCGCTCGTTGGCGCGACCGCCCTCGTCGGCGCTCCTCTCGCCAACGGCCTCGGCAATTCCCGTCAAGGCGCGGCCTATGTGTTCGACAAATCGGGCGGCGCTTGGAGCCAGACGCAGAAGCTCCTTGCGAACGACGGCGCGCCCGAGGACAATTTCGGCTTCTCGGTCGTGCTCGACGGTGCCACGGCCCTGATCGGGGCGCCATATGCGACCATCGGCGAAAATCCGGATCAGGGTGCGGTCTATGTGTTCGCCGAATCGGGGGGCACCTGGGCACAGACGGCCAAGCTCACCGCGAGCGACGGCACGGCGAACTACGTGTTCGGCTCTTCGGTTGCGCTCGACGGCACCGAGGCCGTGATCGGCGAGCCGGGTGCGACCATCGGTGGCAACGTGGATCAGGGTGCGGCCTACGTGTTCGATGACGCGGGCGGCACTTGGACGCAGACGGCCAAGCTCGTCGCGAGTGACGGCTATGAAGGCGATCTTGCCGGCACCGCGGTCGGGCTTAGCGGTACCACGGCCTTGATGGGCGCGCCGGAGGCCTTTGTCGGCAGCAACAACCAACAGGGTGCCGCTTACTTCTATACCGCGACGTGTCCGCAGGGCTACAGCGAGTACGGCGGTACGCTGAACGCCGGACATATCTATGGTTCGCCGCCGTACCAGGCGCCGACGGGGATCGAGAACGGCATTCTCGGCGGGCCCCGCGGCTTCCAACTCTACGTCCGCTACTCGAACGGTGGCTCGTCACACCCCTACCGAATCTCCGGCAACGAAATTCATCGCGCCGGTCCAGCGGGCACCTACCGCTGGGGCGTGAAGGCGGGCGGCAGCGGCGGCGACTACACGCTGTGCGTGATGCATCCGTAAATGGTTAGCGACCGCTGAAAAGAGCGGTCTTGTTATGTTCTGCTCACGGAGGTATTGGCGATGAAAGCAATCACTTCGATTTGGACCATTCTGCCGGGGGCACTTTGCGCGAGCTGCGCGCTCGCGTTGCCGGCATTGGCGGCAACGCAGGCGAGCGGACGAGCGCCGGCCGGTTTGTCGGCTCCACGGCGCGCGCTTACCGGCACCGTGGCGAATGCCGCGTCTGGAACGGCATTGCTGGGGGGGCAAGTCCTTGACGACGGTCACGGCTATCCACTGTACGCCGACGTGAAGGTCTTGCTCAACGGCACCGTGGTAGCCAACACGCAGACCACGCCGTTAGCCGGTATCTACAAGGTATCGCTGCCGGCGGGCAATACCTACAACGTGACGGTGACGCCGTATCTCTCGGGCTACACGCCCGGCACGGCGACGGTGACGCTGAACGGCAACACGCGCCGGGATTTCCAGATCGCGCCGGACTCTTCCTGCGGGGCGCCCGGCTACGGCTACCAGTTCAACGAGGACTTCAACGAAGGAAGCTTTCCGCCGGCGGGCTGGATGGTCAACACCCCCTTGGGCAGTACGGTATGGGAGCTCAGCCAGACCCTTGGCGACGGCAACTACACGGGCGGCACGGGCGATGCGGCGGACTTCGAGGCTCCCATCGACTACGAGCCTTGGGACAGCCGCCTGGTTACGCCGTCGATCCAGGTGAGCGACGTCGGTGACTCGCCGGTGCTGGATTTTCTGGAAAACGTCCAGATCGCTTATGAAAGTTTCGACGTGGACATCAGCACCGACGGCGGCGCCATCTGGACGACGATCGATCACCAGACTACGAATTGCGGCGGCTTCGTCGGTTTGCCCGGCTGCGAGAAGACCTATCAACTGGCACCGTTCCTCTCCGGCGCCACCAGCTTTCAAATCCGCTTCCGCGACTACCTGCTCCAGGGTGGGGTAGGCCTCTATGCGCAGGTCGACGATGTGCGGATCGGAAGCGATTGCACACCGCTGCCCGGTGGGCTGGTCATCGGCGCGGTGCGCGATGCCAACACCAATCAGGCACTTGCGGGCGCGACGGTGAGCGACGAGCACGGCATCTCGAGCCAGACGACGAACATCGGCGGCAAGACCGGTTTCGTACAATTCGAGCCCGCGGGCGCCCACACGTTGACCTTCTCCAAGCCGAAGTATCAGGACGCGACCAGGAACATCAGCGTAGCCAATGGCGCGAAGCTGGCGCAGCTCGCGCAACTGGACGCCGGATGGTTGCAGACAAGGCCGACTCAGGCAACGCTGAGTGTGCCGGTGAACACGCAGCAAACCTATAGGCTGAATATTCGCAATACCGGCACGGCGCCGGCGAACTGGCAGGTTTCGAGCCTAAATGCCCCGGCGCCGCCCGACTCGCCGATGTCTGCGCCGGCCTCGGGCTCAGCGGCGTGGACGGCGATCGCCGACTACCCGATGCCGATCGAGGCTGCCTGTGCAGTGGGTACGCATCAAGCAAGCGGTTTGATCTACGTGGTCGACGGCTACAGCAACGGCGCGCCCACGAACCTGGGCTACGTGTACGATCCGAAAAACAATAGTTGGACGTCCATTGCGAGCGCGCCGGCGGCGCTCGACGGTCCGGCCTGCGCGATGATCGACGGCAAGATTTACATGACCGAGGGCCAGGACGCGAACTACGATTACCCCTCGGCCCTGTATATCTACGACCCGGAGACCGACAGTTGGAGCACGGGGGCGAGCATTCCGCATGCGGCGGGGGCTTACGCGTCCGGCGTGGCCTTGAACGGGAAGTTCTACGCGATCGGCGGCTGCAACGGGTTCTACTGCCAGGACAACTCGGTGGAGGTCTACGATCCGGCGACAAACAGTTGGGGCGCGGCGGCGGACTACCCGATCGACTTTTCGCAGAACGGTTGCGGCGCACTGGACGGCAAAATCTACTGCACGGGCGGCTTCCGCTACCGCTCGATTGGTTCAGCGTACTTCTCGACGGACGTGACCGTCAATTACGATCCCGCGACCAACCAATGGTCGTTCTATACCAGTGGGATTCCGTACGAGAACTGGGCGATGGCCGCAATCGGCACCACCAGAGGGAAAATGATGATCTCGGGCGGCAACATTCCCATCTATCCAGCCGGGGGGACCTACGAACCCACCAACCAGGCCGAGATCTACGACGTGACCACCGACACCTGGACGGCGCTGCCGGACAATCCCGTGACGGTCTCGTATCCGGCGGGCGCCTGCGGCTACGACGGCTTCTACACGATCGGTGGCAACGACACCAACGGAAACTCGGTCTCCAGCGCCGAGGTGCTGCCGGGCTACGACGTGTGCAGCGTCCAGCCGGTGCCGTGGATGACGCTCGCGCCCGCCTCGGGAACGCTCGCGGCACACGACGCGGCAACGGCGACCGTGATGATTGACGGGACCGGGCAGACGCCGGGCACGCAGTCGCAGGTCCAGATTCGCGTGACCGACAACACCCCGTATTCGACCTATACCGGGCAGATCATTCCGGTCACGGTGAACTGGACCAGCGGCGGCGGCTAGCCGCGATAGGCGAGCAGCCGCCGCGACTTCGACGCCCTCATTGCCGCCGTACGCAAACTTGGAAGCGAGCTGACCAATCCTGGTCGATTAGGGTAACAGTCAGGAATAAACGAGGTAATAACGTTGCCATTACCCTGTTTCTTCTGCTAGGATTGCCTCATTCACACGCTTCAGGGGAGCCGCGATGGACTCCTTGACGCCGGACTATCTGGATGCGCTGAGCTTCGGGGCGGAGCAGCTTGCCACTCTGCGCTCGGTCGGCGAATATCGCGGCAAGCAGACGCTTTATTTTCATCAGGCACCCGAGACGCTCAAAGCGCTTCGGGAGGTGGCGGTCATCGAATCGAGCGAATCCTCCAATCGGCTTGAGGGCGTCACCGTCAGCCCCGGCCGGCTGGCACCGCTGGTGCTCAGACGCACGGACCCGAAGAACCGTTCGGAGCAGGAACTGGCAGGTTATCGTGACGCATTGGCGCTGGTACACGAATCGGCGCGCGAGATGCAGTTCACCGGCAATGTCATGTTGCAACTCCACGGCCTGCTTTGCCGGTATCTGCCGGACAAGGGCGGGCGCTGGAAAAGCACGAACAACGACATCATCGAAAAGAACCCGGACGGCAGCATGCACATCCGCTTCACGCCGACGCCGGCACACTTGGTGCCGACGCAAATTCACGAACTGGAGAACAACTACCGCGCCGCCGCAGACTCGGGACGGCACGAACCATTGGTGCTGGTGCCGCTGGCGATCCTGGGCTTTCTCTGCATTCACCCGTTCCGAGACGGCAACGGCCGCATCGCGCGGCTGTTGTCTTTGATGATGCTTTACCGATTCAATTACGAGGTCGGACGTTACATCAGTCTGGAACGCATCATCGAGGAATCCAAGGAAACGTATTACGAGACACTGGAAGCGAGTTCGCAAGGCTGGCACGAGGGCCGGCACGACGTCATGCCGTGGCTCAACTATTTCTGGGGCGTTCTCTTGCGCGCCTATCGCGAATTCGAAGAGCGCGTCGGCGCGGTCCACCGGGGGCGGGGCGCGAAGACCGAACAGGTGCGGCTCGCAGTGCTGGCGCGGCAGCAGCCCTTCGCGATTTCCGACATCGAGGCCGAGTGCGCGGGCGTAAGCCGCGACATGGTGCGCCACGTGTTGCGCCGGATGAAGCAGGAACAATTGATCGAACTCCGCGGCAAAGGCCGCGGCGCCAAATGGATTGTCGTGAAGACGACGGGAGAAGAGAAATGAGCGGTAAGAAAGGCGGTAAAACAAAGATGGAAGACGTTGCCCAGAGCGCGAATCCAGCCGAGTTGAAAAGACGGGAGCTGAAGGAACTGCTGCCGGAAGCCTTCAGCGAAGGCCGGCTGGACGTCGAGGCGCTCAAGCGGGCGCTGGGCGAGGATTTCATCGAAAGCGGTGAACGCTATCGCCTCGATTGGGCCGGCAAGAGCGACGCCTACAAGGTGCTGCAAACGCCGACTACCGCCACGCTGCGACCGCAGCGCGACAAGTCGGTGAATTTCGATACCGCACAACACGTTTTCATCGAGGGCGAAAACCTCGAGACGCTGAAGGTCTTGCAGAAGGCCTACTTCGGCAAGGTCAAGATGATCTACATAGATCCGCCCTACAATACCGGTAACGACTCCTTCATCTATCCCGACCGCTTTCAGGAAAACAAGGAGGAGTACCTCAAGCGCATCAACGAGCTGTCGGACGATGGCACGCTGATGCGCGAAGGCTTCTTCCGCAAGAACAACCGCGAGAGCGGCCACTACCACTCGAACTGGCTGAGCATGATGCTGCCGCGCCTCTATATCGCCCGAAACCTGCTGCGCGACGATGGCGTGATCTTCGTCTCCTGCGACGACAACGAGATGAGTAATCTGCGTTCATTGATGAACGAGATATTTGGAGAAGAGAATTTCATTGCCACCGTGATTTGGCAAAAAGTATATGCGCCGAAAAGCAGCGCGAAGTACTTTTCTGAGGATCATGACTACATTCTGCTTTATACGAAGAATTTGGTTGATTGGAGTCCAGAACTGTTGCCTAGAACGGATGAGCAAGACTCGGTATATAAGAATCCAGACGATGATCCGCGTGGTCGTTGGCGTCCAAATAACCTTGCGGCGCGAAACTACTACAGCAAAGGCACATACTCTATCAACTGCCCGAGTGGTCGGGTCATTGAAGGACCACCATCTGGATCTTATTGGAGAATGTCTAAAGAAAAGTTGATGGAGATGAATAATCAAGGGAGAATCTATTGGGGTAAGGACGGAAACAACGTTCCTGCCCCGAAGATATATCTTTCCGAAGTCAAGCAAGGGCGTGTACCGCAGACGCTATGGAAATATGACGAAGTAGGGCATACGCAAGAAGCCAAAAAAGAGCTGCTGTCGCTAGTGGATTTCCCGGATTCCAGCTCGGTCTTCGACACGCCGAAGCCGACGCGATTGATCCGCCGCATGCTGCAGCTCGCCACCGACACTGATGAGCCGGCCTTGGTGATGGACTTTTTCGCAGGCTCCGGCACGACGCTGGACGCCGTCATGCAGCAGAACGCCGAAGATGGTGGCAAACGCTCCTGCATTCTGGTTCAGTTGCCCGAGCGCCTGGAAGGAACGTCGGGAGGGCTTGATACGATCGCGGAGATTGCCAGACAGCGGATCGCCAAGGCGATTAAGCAGTTGGAATCGAAGGCCGATCTGGTAAGCGGAGCAACGGACGGCATCGGTTATAAATCTTTTCTGCTCTCCCTATCCAATTTCAAGCAGTGGCGCGGCGAAGGCATTGCAACCGGTGAGGAACTCGCCGAGCAGTTGCAGATGTTCGTCAAATCGGAAAAGGAGGGTGCCGATACCGAATCGGTGCTCTACGAGCTGTTGCTCAAGTTCGGTCAGGAATTGATCACACCGGTCGAGCAATTCGAGATCGCCGGGAAACGCGTGTTCGCGATTCATGAACGCGGGATGCTGTTCGTGCTGGAAGACTTCACCGAAGACATGATCGATCCGCTACTCGCTCTGAAACCGCGCGAAGTGATCGCGCTGGACTCCGTGTTCCACGACTCCGACGAACTGAAAACGAATTTCGACCTTCAGTGCCACGACGCGGACGTGAAGTTCATCTGTATCTAGGGCGATGCCGTGAAACTACAGTTTGACGCCAATCAGGAATTTCAGCTCGACGCGGTGCGCTCGGTGGTGGACCTGTTCGAAGGGCAGCCCGGCGGCGAGCAGGGCGTGGCGGGTCTGGAGTATGACAGCCTGACCAGCCTGCGGCTCACGGAAGTCGGCCTGGCCAACAACTGTGTTCTGACGGCCGACCAATGGCTGAAGAACTTGCAGGCGGTGCAGCGGCAAAATAACCTGTCGGCATCCGACAAGCTGGAGTATCTGCGGCTTACGGACGGGAGCGAACCCGTGCCGCTTCCGAATTTCACGGTGGAAATGGAGACCGGAACCGGCAAGACGTATGTCTATCTCCGGACCGTCCACGAGCTGCACAAGACCTATGGCTTCCGGAAATTCGTGATCGTGGTGCCTTCGGTGGCGATCCGCGAAGGCGTATTGAAGACGCTCCAGATTACCTATGAGCATTTCCAGACGCTCTACGGTTTCGAGCGGGTCGAGTTCTCGGTTTACGATTCTAGCCGTGTCAGCCAATTGCGTAACTTCGCCTTATCCGATGCACTGCAGATTCTGGTGATCAACATTGACGCCTTCGCTAAGGATTCGGACGAAGCCGGCAACGCGCGACGACGGGGCAACGTGATCAACCAGCTTCGCGAGACCGGCATCCGGCCCATCGAGTTCATACGCGAGGTCAATCCGGTCGTCATTCTCGATGAACCGCAGAATATGGAGACGGACAAGCGCAAGCTGGCCATCGCACGGCTGAACCCGATGTGCACTTTGCGCTA
This sequence comes from Gammaproteobacteria bacterium, assembly GCA_050739575.1. GTDB lineage: Bacteria > Pseudomonadota > Gammaproteobacteria > JAKDMP01 > JAKDMP01 > JBOIBN01. Next base: position 14,842 of record JBOIBN010000008.1, on the reverse strand, counting down.
CTCGGCTACGCACCGCGAAACCTACAATCTCGTGTACAGCCTCGATCCGGTGCGCGCCTACGAACTGGGTCTGGTGAAGCAGATCAGCGTGGATTCGGTGCTCGATCTGAGCAGCGTCAATCAGGCCTTCATAGAGCTGGAAAGTTTCGCTCGCGGCGCGCGCTCCATCTCCGCCAAGGCAACCATCTGGGTAAATCAGGCCAAGGGACCGAAGAGAAAGCGGGTGACGCTGAAAAACGGTAGCGATCTGCTTGCATTGTCGAATGGACGGGAAATATACCGGGACGGTTTCATCGTCAATGAAATTGATGCCGAGGAAGGTTTCGTCCGCTTCGCCAACGACGCGACCGTTCGGATCGGCGTGCCGCACGGGGCGCTGAGCGAGGACATTCTGCGTCAGCAGATCGAGGCGACGGTGCGCCGTCATTTCGAAAAGGCCCGCAAGCTCGAGCCGCTGGGCATCAAGGTGCTGTCCGTATTTTTCATCGATCGGGTATCGAGCTACCGCGTCTATAACGCCGATGGCACGACTACGCTCGGTCCGTTCGGGCAATGGTTCGAGGAAATCTACGAGCGCTATCGCGGCAAGCCCGAGTACGCCGGCTTGTATACGTTTGACAAAGAGGCGGTGCACAACGGCTATTTCGCTCAGGACAGAAAAGCGGTATCGCCCTACGGAGACACGGATTACCGGACCAAGTCGGATGCCGAAGGCGGCGCCTTCGAGCTGATCATGAGAGACAAGGAACGCCTGCTGGATGCCAAGGAACCGTTACGCTTCATCTTCAGCCATTCGGCGCTGCGCGAGGGTTGGGATAATCCGAATGTGTTCCAGATCTGTACCTTGGCCGAGTCTGGCTCGGAAATAAAGAAACGCCAGGAGATCGGCCGCGGGCTCAGGCTGTGCGTGAATCAGGAAGGCAGGCGCGTCTTCGACCGCGCCGTCAACCGGCTCACCGTGATCGCCAACGAAACCTACGAGGATTTCGCGCTCCAGCTTCAGACGGAAATGGAGCAGGATGGCGTCGAATTTAGAAAAGAGATGGTGCAGAACGAACGTGACAAGGTCACTGTGCACTTGCGCAAGGGCTATCAGACCGATCCGGAATTTCTCGCCTTGTGGAAACACATACGGCAGCGAACCCGTTACCGGGTTCAATATGCTACTGCGGAACTCATCGAAAAAGCCGCTAATGTCATCAGGCGGAAGATGCCCGCCATCGAACGGCCCAAAATCTCGATAACCCGGTCTAATCTGCGTATTTCCCGGCGCGGCGTTGCGCCCGACGTCACCAACATAAAGATCGAGGAAACGCAGGCACGGTTCGTGATTCCCGATCTCATCGGGCAAGTACAGGCAAAGACCGGTCTGTCGCGTTCCACTGTCGCCAGTATTCTGTTGGAGGCCGGGCGGCTGGACGAGGCACTCAATAACCCGCAGGCGTATGGCGACAACGTCGTTAACCTGATCAACGCGGTCAAGCGCGAAATGCTTGTCGAAGGCGTGGAATACCTGAAGCTGGACGATGCCTTCTATGAAATGCGCCGGTTTGAAGACGATGATCTGATGGTGCTGTTCAAGTCCAACGTCTTCAAAGTCAGCAAGCTGGGAAAGACGCTTTTTTCTTATATATCCATCGATTCGAATTCCGGCCCCGAACGTCGCTTCGCCCAAGCCTGCGAATCGAACGACGATGTCTTGTTCTATATCAAGTTGCCGCGCTGGTTCGTGATCGAAACGCCAGTCGGCGAATACAGCCCTGACTGGGCCTTGGCTTACCGCAACGACGAAACACTGTATTTCGTCGCCGAAACCAAGAGCGCCGATGCGGCCGCCGATGTATCCCAACAGTTGCTCCGCCCCCTGGAACAGCTCAAGATCGAGTGCGGCAAGCGCCATTTCCGTAATTTCGAACAAGTGCGGTTCAGGGTCGTCAATCGACTCGACGAGTTGTTGACTCAGTAATCCCGTCCGGTTCAACAGCTATCTTGCATCGGCCTTTATATATCAGGATTTCGTGATATACTGATGCGCATGGACGAGGTGGCGATCTTCAAGGCGTTGGCGAACGAGTCGCGGCTCAAGATTCTGCGCTGGATGCGCGAGCCGGAGAAGCACTTCGGCCCGGCGCCGAACGGCGAATGCCGCGGTCGGCGAGTCTGCGTCGGCGAGATCCAGAAGAAGCTTGGCCTCTCGCAATCCGCGGCCTCGCAGTATCTCGCCCAGCTCCAGCAGGCCGGATTGATCGAGGCCAAGCGTTGCGGGCAGTGGACGTTCTACGTGCGCAACGAAGACGTGCTGCATCGACTGGGCGCATTGCTGCAAAAGGAATTGTGATTCACCGGAATGCAGGCGGTTTCGTCCTTTGGAAGCCCTGATTTGTTCGGAGCTTTCTGCTGACCACGGATGGCCGCCGCGAATAAGAATGTCTTGATCAGAGCTCATTTTTGAAACATATAAAGGAGAAGTCATCATGAAAACACGTACTCTTGGATCCGATGGACTGAAAGTGTCTGCACTCGGTCTCGGCTGCATGGGCATGAGCGAGTTTTACGGTGCGAGCGACGACGCGGAATCGGTTGCCACTATCCACCGCGCACTCGATCTGGGCGTCAGCTTTCTCGACACCGCCGACATGTATGGCGCGGGCCGCAACGAGAAACTCGTCGGCCGTGCCGTCCGCGATCGCCGCGGAGAGGTCGTGCTGGCGACGAAGTTTGGCAACATTCGCGGGCCGAACGGCGAGTACCACGGCATCAGCGGCCGGCCGGAATACGTCCGCGATGCCTGCGAGGCGAGCCTGAAGCGGCTCGGGACGGACCACATCGATCTTTACTATCAGCATCGCGTCGATCGCAACACGCCGATCGAAGACACCGTCGGCGCCATGGCCGAACTAGTGAAGGCCGGCAAGGTCCGGCATCTCGGCCTCTCCGAAGCCGCGCCGGAAACCATCCGTCGTGCCTGCGCCGTGCATCCGATTGCCGCGCTGCAAACCGAGTACTCGCTGTGGACCCGCGATCCGGAAGACGAGATACTCGATGTCTGCCGCGAACTCGGCATCGGCTTCGTGCCCTACAGTCCGCTCGGGCGCGGATTCCTTACCGGCGCGTTCGCGAGCCCCGACGATTTCAGCGAGGGCGATTTCCGCGGCCGCAATCCACGCTTCCAGGACGAGAATTTCGAGAAGAACCTGCAACTCGTCGAGAAGATCAAGCAGCTTGCGGCTGACAAGGGCTGCACGCCCGCGCAGCTGGCGCTGGCCTGGGTGCTGGCGCAGGGCGAGGACATCGTGCCGATTCCGGGCACCCGGCATATCCGCTATCTGGAACAGAACGTCGCTGCGCTCGACGTGCATTTGAGCGCCGATGAACTCACCGATATCGATGCGGTATTTCCGCATGATGCCGCCGCCGGTACCCGCTATCCCGAGGCGGGGATGCGTGCTCTGAACGGCTGAGGCTAAACCTCATGGATTTTTCGTAAATGACAGGAGCTGGCAAGCTCGCTTCTGCAAATATTGGTCAACATAAGGAGACATTGTCATGAAATTTTATTATTCCCCCGGGGCCTGTTCGCTTGCCACCCACATCACGCTCGAATGGATAGGCAAGCCGTACGAAACGCACGAAGTCAACATTCACGGCACGAAATCACCCGAGCTGCTGGAGCGTAATCCCGACGGCGCGGTTCCGGTTATCGAGGAGAACGGCTGGGTACTCAGCCAGAATTCGGCAATCCTGAATTATCTGGCCGACATCCATCCTGAGGCCAAACTAGGCGGCGACGGCACACCGAAGAGCCGCGCAGAAGTTAACCATTGGCTGGGCTTCGTCAACTCCGACGTGCACCCGGCCTACAAGCCGCTGTTCGGTTCGACCGGCTATCTCGGCGACACGGACACGGTCGAAAAAACCAAGGCTCGGGCAAAGCGGGTGCTGCGTAAACTCTTCGAACGTGTGAACGCGCAACTCGAAGGCCGCGACTGGCTGGTCGGCACGCGCTCGATCGCCGATCCGTATCTCTTCGTGATGCTGCGTTGGGCAAAGGCGCAGAAAATCGATCTTTCCGGCCTCGACAACCTTGGACGCTTTTTCGAACGCATGCAATCCGATGCGGCGGTCAAGAAGGTACTGAAGGAAGAAGGGCTCGATTGACCGGCGGACACGCCAGACCGATTACGCAGGCGCAATATGGATAATCCGCAGGGCGGCACCGGCACGATGATCGTCAGGCACGGCAAGACGCTGCGCAGCCTGCTGCCATTCCTGTGGGAGTTCCGGGGGCGGGGGGGCCTCGCGCTCGTCTTTCTGATCGCGGCGAAACTCGCGACGGTCGCGATCCCGATGGTGTTGAAGCACATTGTGGATGCACTTAATGGACGGAACGAAGCGCTTATCCTGCCGGTCGCGCTGCTTCTCGCCTACGGCGCGCTTCGCTTTGCGAGCACGTTGTTCGGGGAACTGAGGGATCTGGTATTCGAGTTCGCGGCGCTGCGCGCGGTGCGGCGCGTGGCGCTGCGCGTCTTTCGGCACCTGCACGATCTCGACCTCGCCTTCCACCTCGATCGGCAGACCGGCGGCCTTTCGCGCGACATCGAACGCGGCACCCGCGGCATCAGCACCGTGCTCAGCTTCCTGCTGTTCAACATCCTGCCGACCCTGGTGGAAATCGGTCTGGTGGTCGGCATTTTCCTGTGGAACTTCTCGATCTGGTTTGCGGCGATCATCCTCGTGGCGGTGCTCGTCTTCATCGCTTATTCCCTAGTGGTCACAGAATGGCGCATGCGCCACGTGCGGCGCATGAACGAAATGGATTCCAAAGCCAACACCCGCGCGATAGACAGCCTGATCAATTACGAGACGGTCAAGTATTTCACCAACGAGGAATATGAGGCCGGGCGCTACGACGATCAGATGGCGGTGTGGGAAAAGGCGGCACTGAAGACCCAGTATTCGCTGTCCACGCTCAATATCGGGCAGGCGCTCGTGGTCGCGCTCGCCGTCACTGCCATGATGCTGCTCGCGGGCTACGAAACGGTGCACGGACGCATGACGATCGGCGACTTCGTCATGGTCAATGCCTACATGATCCAGTTGTTCATGCCGCTCAATCTGCTCGGTTTCGTCTATCGCCAGATGAAGGATGCCTTTACAGACATGGAGCGCATGTTCGCGCTTTTCGACCGCCGCGCAAGGGTGGCGGACAGACCTGGTGCGCCCGCGCTCTCCGCGCCGCGCGGCGAATTGCGCTTCGAAGGCGTGCGCTTCGGCTACGGCCCGGATCGGGAAATCCTGCACGGTGTGAGCTTCACGGTGCCCGCCGGCGCGAGGGTTGCGGTGGTGGGTCCCAGCGGGGCCGGAAAATCTACGCTCGCGCGTCTCCTGTTCCGGTTCTACGATGTGGACAGCGGCCGGATACTCGTTGACGGTCAGGACATCCGCGACGTGACGCGCGAGAGTCTTCGCTGCCGGATCGGCATCGTTCCGCAGGACGCGGTGCTCTTCAACGACACGATCGGCTACAACATCGCCTACGGACGGACGGATGCGGATTCTGTTGAGATCGCGCGCGCGGCGGAACTCGCGCATCTGAAGGACTTTATCGAATCGCTGCCGCGGCAATACGACACGCTGGTCGGCGAGCGTGGGCTGAAGCTTTCCGGCGGCGAGAAGCAGCGCGTCGCGATCGCCCGCGCGATCCTCAAGAATCCGCCCATTCTCGTTTTCGACGAGGCGACTTCGAGTCTCGATTCCAACGCGGAGCAGGCGATCCTCGCCGCCATGCGCGAGCTGGCCGCGGACCGCACCAGCCTCGTCATCGCCCATCGACTGTCCACCGTCGTGGACGCGGACGCGATCATGGTGCTCGATGCGGGGCGCATCGTCGAGCGCGGCAGTCATCGCGAACTGCTGCGCGCCGGGGGCTTGTACGCCGAGCTTTGGAACCTCCAGTTGCGCGAAGACGAAGACAGGGAAAAGCAAGCGGTCGAAACCGGCGAGGCCGAGCCGGTTTTCTAGCCCCCGCCGTGAGCCCGCGGGGGGAAGAGGGCGCATGCCGGCATTTTGGAGTACGATCTTGCCGTCGCGGCGGACTGCCGAGGGGAGGGTTCATGGACGCGTATTTTTCGGACAGAGCGCTGGCGCTGGCGCCGCCCGTCAAACGGGCGGCCTATTCGGATCGCACCGCATGGTTGATGGCGGAAATCTCGCGCCTGGTGTATGAGCTTCTGCCCTGCGAGTTGAACACGCAGGCCACGGTCGCGAGCATCGTCGAAAAGATCAAGGCCGCAGTCGCGAAGGGCGACTACGAAGACGTGGCAATGGCCGTCATCGAGGAGGCCCGGCAACGCGGCGCGCCGACCGCGAGCATCGTCGAGACAACATTACGTGAGGCCAACTTCGAGTTGCTGGACAGCTTTTCGATCGGCGGAACGCAGGCCTTGCTTTGCCGGCTGAACAAGACCGGCGCATGCGAAGGGATGCTGGTGCTTGCCTTTCGCGGCACTCAGAAGTCCTACGACGACATCGTCTCCGATATCGAGGCCGATCTCGTCTCCGCGCCGCTGGGCGGGCGCATACACCGGGGCTTTCTGGATGCCTACCGGCTGGTCGAGACGCAGATCGGTGCATCGCTCCAGCAGTACGCCGGCCTTCCCGTCTATATCACCGGCCATTCGCTGGGCGCCGCGCTCGCCGTGGTTGCGACGCGCTATCTCGATTCCGACAGCACCGGCGCCACCTATACCTTCGGCTGTCCGCGGGCCGCCGACGATGTTTTCTACGAGAGCGTGAAAACGCCGGTATATCGCGTCGTGAACGCCGCCGACGGCGTGCCCCGCGTGCCCTTTGGCTACGGCATGATGATCCTGCTCTCGTTGATCCAACTCATTCCCGTCAAGGGCGTTACGGCGGTCGCAAAATTTATACGTCAGCACTTTGGCGGCTATACGCATTACGGGGATCTGGTGTTTCTATCCGCCGCCGACAACGTCGTCGGTGACGACGGCATCCTCTTCGCCAAGCTGGACGTCAGGCACAGCCCGAACTTTTTCTGGGTCGCATCGCAGGTGCTCCCGCGCTGGATTGCCACGCGCGGCAAGGCGGTCGCTACCGATCACTACATACTCGAATATTCGCAGAAGCTGCTTGCCTATGCCCAGCGTCGCAGCCGCGTCTCCGGACAGAATCCGAAAGTTCCAGAAACGGTACCGATGCGGCCTCCTGCAAGCGCTGTCTCGCCCGTCACAGCAGGCGATAGCCCGACGCCGAAGTAAACCACTGTGGGGTCTTGATTTCGACGCCGGGTTGGTGGGCGAAGAGGTTAAGGCGGCGGTATTACCGACGCGTTGCGGCCATGACGTCTGCACCGCCTCGTCTCATCCACCCAGAACACGAACATGAAAGCCGTACAAATCGTCGAACTGGGTAGGCCGCTGCAGTTGCGTGAGGTCGCGTTGCCGGAGCCTGGTGTCGGTGAGATCCGGGTCAAGGTGAAGGCAGCAGGAATCTGCCACTCCGACGCGCACTATCGGGACGGTACCGTGAGCGTGGCACAGCTTCCGATTACGCCCGGCCACGAGATCGCCGGCGTAGTCGACAAACTGGGCGCGGCGGTGACGAGCGTCGCGGTCGGCGACCGGGTCGCGCTGCATTATCTGCTGACCTGCGGGCAATGCGACTACTGCGCGCGCGGCCTCGAGCAGTTCTGCACCAGCGTGCACATGCTGGGCAAACACGTCAATGGCGGCTATGCCGAATACGTCGTGGCGCCGGCGCGCAACGCGATACCGATCGCCGACACTGTAACTGTAGCCGCAGCGGCCATCATGATGTGCTCCAGCGCCACCGCGTTCCACGCGTTGCGCAAGGCGCGCATGTCCGCCGGTGATTGCGTGGCGGTGTTCGGCGTCGGCGGATTGGGCATGTCCGCCGTACAACTCGCCCGTGCCTGTGGTGCTGCCGAGGTGTTCGCGATCGACGTGGATGCGCAGAAGCTGGCGGCGTCTGTGAAGTACGGCGCGCGTCCGATCAATCCCGCCGACGGGGCGCTCGACCGGCAACTTCGCGAAGCCACCCACGGCCGCGGCGTGGAGGTGGCACTGGAATTCGCCGGCTTGCCGTTGACGCAGCAACAGGCGTTGGCATCACTGGCTGTGCAAGGGCGCGTTGCCCTGGCGGGCATTTCCCGCTCGCCGTTCGCGGTGGACAGCTATGCCACCGTCATCAACCGCGAAGCGGAGATCGTCGGCGTGTCCGATCATCTACGCAGTGAACTGGTTACGTTGATGGAGTTCACCCGCCGCGGGCTGCTCGATCTGGAAAGCGTGATTGCCGATCACCTGCCGTTGGATGCCGGGGAGATCAACCACCGGCTGGATGCACTGGCCTGCTTACACGGTCAAACGCGCTCCGTCATCATTCAGTGACGCCGCCCGACGGAACACACAACTCAAAGCCGCACCTACTCGCGAGAACCGCGACAACACCACTGATCGCCGTTCAATCCTCCAGGGGCATCAGAAGCCACAGGGCGATATAAACCAGCAGACCGGGGAATGCCGCCGAGAATATCGAGACCAGCACGTAAATGATGCGCGAGAGTGTGGGGTCGAGGCCGAAGTAGTCGGCCCATCCGCCAACGACCCCGGCAATCATGCGGTCACGGCGTGAACGGCGCAGCGGTGCATGCGTTCCCATTTTCTCATTCTCCCGGCCAGCGGCGTGAACAACTTACCCGATGCACTTCCGCAGCCCGTCGCGTATCGTCGACGACACCGCGCGTTGTGCACAGCCCGACACGTAGATGCCGACGTAGCCGTCCTCGGGCGCGGGCAAGTTCACAATCAGTCCAAACGCAACGACGAGAAAAATAAGTCAGGATTTCCTGATCGCGACTATGGGCTCTTGATCTCCAGTCCGAGCTGCTGCGCGAAGAACGTGAGCGCGGCGGCGGTGTTGCCGACGCGTTGACTGAAGGAAGCGGTGACGCCGTGCCCTTCATTCATCCGTGTCAACAACAGGATCGGACGCTTCGATGAGGTTGCCGTCTGAAGTGCCGCTGCGAACTTGCGCGACTGCCAGGGCGCGACGCGCGGATCGTTCACGCCGGTGACGAGCAGCACCGCCGGGTAGGCTGTGCCTTTCTTGACGTGTTGCAGCGGCGAATAGGCGTACAGCCAGTCGAAGTCTTTCTTTTTTGTAACCGTGCCGTATTCGCTCACGTTGTAGCGTCCGTTCGGCCACAGTTCCGAGCGCAGCATGTCGTAGATGCCTACAAAACTTGCCACCGCGCGATACTCGTCCGGATGCTGCGTGAGCGCTGCGCCCATGAGCAAGCCGCCGTTCGAGCCGCCGAGAATGCCGAGATGAGCGGTGTCGGTCCAGTGATGGGTAACCAGCGCCTGTGCCGCTGCGTAGAAGTCGTCGAAGTCGTTCTGCTTTTTCCCGAGCATGCCGGCCTCGTGCCAGCCTTCGCCGTAAGCGCCGCCGCCGCGGATGTTCGCGAGCGCATAGATGCCGCCGTTCTCCAGCCAAGCGAGATAGGGGCCCATGAAGTGCGGGGGTACGACGATTCCGTAACCGCCATAGGCGTAAAGGATCGTCGGCAGTTTGCCGTTTGGCTTGACGCCCTTCATCGCCACCACGGTGATGGGAATCTTCGCGCCGTCCTTCGACGTCGCCGTGAACCAATAACTCCGAAGCTTGGAATAATCGGCCGCGGGCGTGACCTCAAACACGGTTTTTAGTGTGCCCTTGGCGCTGTCGTAACTTGTCCAGCGTCCGGGAATCTTCCAGCCGGAATACGTGATCAACGCGACATCGGACGTGTCCGATGAGGCGATCGTGCCGATGCCGATGTCGCTCGCCGGAAGCGGCACGGCGCGCACGATCTCGCCGTTCGCATCGTATTGAACGACACGCCAGACGGGCCCGATGACTTGGGTGACGAGAAAGCCGCCCTTGATGGAGGCGACCGAGTGCATCGCCCAATCGCCTTGTGGAACCAGCGTACTTGTCTTGCCGTTTGTACCCACGGCAATCAACTTGCCACGCGGTGCATCGAGATAGGAAATGACCAGCAATTCATTGCCCAGCCAGGCAACGCCCGGGCTGACCTGGGCCGCGTCGCGTACGTTGTCCTTCGGTCCCAGCACCTGCTTCCAGCCCTTGGCCGTGCGCAGATAGACGTAATCCGGATTGCCGTCGCCGTAGTGCACCATGATGGCGGCGTTCCTGCCGTCGGAGGAACTTGCGAAGTCGTATTCGGCAACCGGCGAAAAACCTTTACCGAAAGCAAGCGTATCCGCCTTGGCGGCGGTGTCGAGTTTGTGATGATAGAGCACGGCGTTGAATTGTTCGTCGGACGACGGCACCGTGCCGGGCGTGGGCAGGCGCACGTAGAGAAAGCCCTTGCCGTCGGCGTCCCACAGCACGCCTTGCGGCGACGTGCCGCCGCCCGCGTTGGGCAGCGCTTCGGGAAGCGTCTTGCCGTTCGCGACGTTGACGACGTGGAGGGTGGTCGCCTCGCTGCCGCCTTGGGCTGTTCCGTAGGCAACGTATCCGCCGTTTGGCGCCGGCCAGTAACCGGTGACCGCCACGTCTTGCGTGCCGTTGGGATTGACGAGAACTTTTGCGGTGCCCTGCGGCCAATCCTGCATCATCAATTCGGCTTGCGCCTGCGGCGGCGTCTGCTGCATGAAGAACAGCGTACCGGCAACGAGTGACGGGTCGGAGCGCTGCGTCGAGGTGAGCGAAAGCTGCTCGACGCGCTTTGCGATCGCCTCGCCCTGAGTGGAGCTCCCGAGCACATGCTCGGTCCATGCGTTCTGCGCCTTGATCCAGGCCGTGACCTTGGACGAGTCGGCGTTTTCGAGCCAGCGATACGGATCGGCGACCTTCACGCCCCAATAGGTGGTGGTAACGGCGTCGGTGGGCGTCGGCGGCGGACCGCTCGTGCCCGCGGCGGGCGCCGCCGCAAGCGCGGCGGGGACGAGGATCAGACCGGCCAGCGGCAGGGCGAGAAGATGCAGACCACGGTTCACGGCAAATCTCCTGATGGGCGAGCTTCGTCATATATCATAAACGGCTTGCGGCCAACATGAGGAAGGCTAGACGATGACAACGGGACTCGGCCAATACAGCTGGATCGGAATCGTCGTGGTCGTTGCGCTGCTCGCCTTCGTACTTTACCGCCGCGGGCGGCGCCTGATCGGGCATCAGCGTTTCGACGAGCGGCGGATTCTTGTACGCACGGCGATCATTGCCGTGATTGGCGTGGTCCTGCTTGTCTCTTATGGGCGCAGCGCTGACCCGGCGCTGGAATACGAGAGCGCGGCCGGGGGCTTCGTGATCGGCGCGATCATCGCGTTTTTCGCATTGCGCTTCACGCAGATGGGTCGCGACGAGCGGGGCCTGTGGTACGTGCCGAATCTCTATCTCGGCATCGGCTTGATCGCGCTCCTGGTCGCGCGCTTCGCCTACGAATACATCGTCGTCTTCCCGCAGATCCAGCACCAGGCCGAGGCTGCCGCCCACAGCGGCGGCACCGTAACCGTGAGTTCGCAGCCGATGCTGCACGGCGTGCTCTTCCTCGTGCTCGGGTATTACATCGTCTATTACGCGGGCATCGTGCTGCGCGCAAAACGTTTCCATGCCGAAGCGCCGACAGAAAACAAAAGTGGGACGTAATCTCCCGACGCAGCGATGAAAACAATCGGTCTCATCGGCGGCATGAGCTGGGAATCCACCGGGCATTACTACGCGCGGCTGAACCAACTCGTCGCCGAGCGGCTGGGCGGCCTGCATTCCGCCCGTCTTCTCCTGTGGAGCGTCGAGTTCGACGAGATCGCACGTCTCCAGCATGCCGGCGACTGGGATACGGCCGGCCGGATTCTCGCGCAGGCGGCGCAAGGTCTCGAACGTGCCGGCGCCGAGGCGCTTGTGATCTGCGCCAACACCATGCATCGCGTCGCGCCCGCAATCGAGGAAGCGGTAAAGATTCCGCTCGTTCATCTGGCCGACGTCACGGCGGAAGCGCTGCTTGCAAGCGGTCATCGTCGTGCGGCGTTGCTCGGCACCCGCTTTACCATGGCGCAGCCTTTTTACCGCGAGCGCCTCGAAGGTCACGGACTTGCGATTGACGTACCCGCGGAAGACGAACAGGAAGAAATCCACCGCATCATATTCGAAGAACTGGTGAAAGGGCGCGTGGAACCGCGTTCGCGTCAGCGCTTCGTCGCGATCATGCACCGCACGCACGCGGCGGGCGCCGAAGCCGTCATCCTCGGCTGCACCGAATTCACGATGCTGGTGAAACAGGACGATGTGCCCGAAATCCCGCTCTTCGACACCACCGAACTGCACTGCCGTGCCGCAGTAGACTGGATGCTCGCATAACAGTCGGAAAAAGAACAAGCACCGGGAGCACAGAGGTAAGATGGGGCTTTGACGAACCGTGAATCGTAGCCCGTGGCTGTTGTTGTCGGGCTGACGGGGAGATCGCGCCAGAGGGCGGTGACAACCTCTTTCCATAACGCGCTTATCGGGTGTATTATTCGCGCGACTCACGTTCGTGCGTCAGCCCCGACTTGGCGCGACGACTCCAACTCAGCCGTCCGGTAAGCCCACGCCCTGACAGACTGTCGTGTGCCCGTCCGGGCCCGTTGGGGTCCGGGAAAACTTCAGCTGAAACCGGAGAATCCTATGAGTATTACAGAGACGATCGGTCTCAAGGCATCCTTGTTTGCGTTTGCACTGACTGGGGCCGGTGCGCTGGCGCTCGCCGCGCCGCCGAACGGACAGGCGCCGGACGCTGGGATTCAGTCAACCCATGCCACCCAGGCGTTGCCTGCGGCGCTGCGCCCAGTGTTCTATCAGACGCTCGCGGAGGATGCAGGGCCAGCCTACAACGTGAACGCAAAGGGCTGCGCCACACTGACGAGTGGAAAGCTCACGGGCTGCTTCGATGTTACGGGCGCACACTTCAACAGCAAGGGCGCAACACCGCTTGCGCTGCATCTCGTTTCTTACGGCCGCGGCGAGACGTTGACACCGGTCAGTCCTGTGCGCCCCGCGATCACGGGCAATCAGGTGAGCTATACCCATGGCGCCCTCAGCGAATGGTGGCGGGTGCTGCCGGTCGGCTTCGAGCAGGGCTTTACGCTCGCGAAGCGGCCAAAGGGAAATGGTGAACTTACCTTGGCTCTGTCCGCCGCCGGCATGGCCAAACAAGACAACGGCGCGCTCGCTTGGGGGAAGTTACGCTATGGCGGCCTCGTCGTCACCGATGTCAACGGCGAAGTCGTACCGGCGAAGTTGAAGAGCGAAGGCGATCACATACTGATTGCGGTGAACGATGCGCACGCCGCCTATCCGCTCACGGTAGATCCGTTGGTGTGGATCGAACAGAAGGTTACGGCGAGCGACGGTCTGGCCGGTGACGATTTCGGCTGGCCAGTCGTGATATCCGGAAACATTGCGTTCATCGGCGCGCCGTATGCCACCGTCAACGGCAACACCGAGCAGGGCGCCGCCTATGTATTCACCGAGTCGGACGGTACCTGGGTGCAAGCGCAGAAACTCACGGCGAGTGACGGTGAGGCCAACGACGTCTTCGGCTATTCGGTGGCGCTTGACGGTACGACGGCCCTTATCGGTGCATCCTTCGCAACGGTCAACGGCAGTTCGGGTCAGGGCGCCGTCTACGTTTTCACAAGATCGAACGGCAACTGGAGTCAGACGACCAAACTCACGGCGAGTGACGGTGCTGCGAACGCTCAATTCGGTATCGCCGTTGCCCTCGATGGTTCGAGCGCGTTTATCGGTGCCAACCACGCGAGCGTGGACGGCAACAACGCCGAAGGTGAGGCCTATGTCTTCACCGGCTCCGGCAGCAACTGGACGCAGACCCAAGAACTCACCGCGAGCGATGGGGCGGCTTTTTACTTTTTTGGCTGGGCCATTGCGCTGGACGGCACTACCGCATTTATTGCAGCGCCCGATGGGGGCAGTGAAGGTCAGGGCGCGGTGTACGTGTTTACCGAATCGAACGGCACGTGGAGTCAGGCCCAGGAGCTTATTGCGAGCGATGGGGCTGCCATGGACAGTTTCGGCTATGCGGTAGCCGCCTCCGGTCCGGCAGCACTTATCGGCTCCGCCTTTGCAACCGTGAACGGTCAGCCTCAGGAAGGCGCCGTCTATGTATTCAGCAACTCTGATGGTACCTGGGCGCAAGTACAGAAGCTCACGGCAAGCGATGGGGGGGCCTTCGGCAATTTCGGTGCCGCGGTTTCCCTTGTTGGCTCGACCGCATTCATCGGTGCGGCTGGCGAAGATGCGGCCTATGAGTTCACCGCCTCGAACGGAGTATGGTCACAGGCACAAGAGTTCATGAGCAACAGCGCGGAGTATGACGGCTTCGGTTACCACGTTGCCTTCGACGGTATGACCGCCCTCATCGGGGCAAGTTTTTCCACTGTCAATGGGAATGCTGGTCAAGGTGCCGCATATTTCTATGGCGAAGGTGACCTTGGATTGAACGTGAGTGCTCCCGAGACTGTGGGTCAAGGCCAGAACTACGTCAGCCAGACGATTGCGACCAACAACGCAAGTGCCGCGTCGCCCGCGGTGAGTGCGACGATCACGGTGCCGGCGGCGGCGAGCTTCGTCTCGGCGAGTGCAACGCAAGGCAGTTGCAGTGAAGCCTCCGGAGTGGTGACCTGCGACTTTGGTGCGATCAGTGGCAACGCCGGCACGGCGACGGCCAACGTCACGCTCAAGGCCACAGGCAGCTCCGGCACCACGATCGAGAACACCGCGAGCGTGGCCAAGGCGACGCCGC
>JBOIBN010000007.1:0-52403 GCA_050739575.1 Gammaproteobacteria bacterium | reverse complement strand
GGCTCCGACGATGACGCCGAGCACCACGATGATCACCGGCTCGAGCAGCGTGCTCAGGCCGTCCACCAGCGTATCCACTTCCTCTTCGTAGAAGTCCGCGACCTTGCCGGACATATCGTCCACCGCGCCGGCTTCTTCTCCGATCGCGATCATCTGCGTGACCATGTTGGGGAAGATCACGGTTTCTTCCAGCGCGCGGTGCAGACGCTCGCCGCCCGCGATGCGCTTGCTCGCGCGCATGATGGCCTCTTCGTAGATGACGTTTCCGGTCGAGCGCGCGACCGTCGTCAGCGCATCGGTGATCGGCACGCCGGCGGAAAAGGTAATCGAAAGCGTGCGTGCAAAGCGCGCGATCGCCGCCTTGCGCAGGATCGTGCCGAGCACCGGCAGCCTGAGCGCCACGCGATCCATGCCGCGGTGAAAGCCGAGCGAACGTTTGCGCAACTGGATGATCGCCACGATCAGAAGGATGAAAGCGAGGATGTAAATCCAGCCGTAGTGCTGCGCCGAGTACGAGATGCCGATTACCCAGCGCGTGAAGGCGGGGAGCGAGGCGCCGAAGCTCGAGTAGAAATCCTGGAACTTCGGGATTACGAAGATCAGCAGAATGGCGGTGACGATGATGGCGGCGGTGATCACGGCGGCCGGATACAAGAGGGCCTTCTTGATTTTGCGCTTGAGGGATTCCGTTTTTTCCTTGTAGGTCGCAATGCGGTCGAGGATTTGATCGAGCTGGCCCGATTGTTCGCCCGTCGCGACCAGGCTGACGTAAAGATGATCGAAGTATTTCGGGTGCTTGGCGAGTGCCTGCGAGAGCGCGCTGCCTGCCTCGATGTCGGTTCTGATCTCGAAACAAAGCCCTTGCATGCGGCGATTATCGTGCCCCTGCCCGATGATCGCGAAGGACTGCGCGATCGGCACGCCGGCGGTAATCATCGTCGCGAGCTGACGGCTGATATAAGCGATATCGTTGGGGCGGATGCGCTTGCCGCGCGGCTGGTGCTCGCGGCGTACCCGGATGGGGGCGATGCCGCGGCGGCGAAGTTCGGCGCGAGCCAGCGGAAGCGTGGTTGCCGAGAGGCGACCGCGCACGCGCTCACCGCGATGGTCGTGGCCCTCCCAACGCCAACTGGCCTCTTTCGCTATCGTGGCCATGAGCTCAGTTTACTCTCATTACTCTCACTCGATGGTCACGCGATACACTTCGTCGAGCGTCGTGATGCCGGCCTTCACCTTGGCGAGCCCCGAGCGGCGCAGGCTCCACATTCCGTCCTTATTCGCCAGGCGGGCGATGTCGGCATCGTTGCCGCCGCTCATCATGGCGTAACCCATTTCTTCGGTGACCGGCATCATCTCGAAAACGCCGGTGCGGCCGCGGTAACCGCCGGTGCACTGGTGGCAGCCGACAGCGCCGTAAACCTGCACTCCGGCGCGGATTTCCTCTTCGCTGAAGCCTTCGGCCGCGAGCGTCTCGGGCGGGATGTCGAGCGGCTTGCGGCAGGTCTGACACAGGATGCGCAGCAGCCGCTGGGCGATGATCAAATGCACGCTCGAGGCGATCGAGTAGGGCGGCAGACCGATATCGCGCAGACGGGTCAGCGTCTTCGGCGCGTTGTTGGTGTGCACGGTGGAGAGCACCAAGTGACCGGTCTGGGCGGCCTTGATCGCGATCTCGGCCGTTTCCAGATCGCGAATCTCGCCGACCAGGATCACATCGGGATCCTGGCGCAGGAACGCGCGCAGGGCGTTCGCAAAGTTCAGGTTTATGCGCGGGCGCACCTGCACCTGGTTGATGCCGGTGAGGCGGATTTCGATTGGATCCTCGGCGGTGCAGATGTTGATGTCTTCTTTGTTCAACGTCTGTACCGCGGTGTATAGCGTCAGCGTCTTGCCGCTGCCGGTGGGTCCGGTCACGAGGATCATCCCATGCGACCGCTTGAGCGCTTTAAGAAACATCTCGCGCTGAAAGTTTTCGAAGCCGAGGGCATCCACGCCGTGATCGGCGCTGGACGGATCGAGAAGGCGCAATACGACCTTCTCTCCCCAGGCGGCGGGAATGCTGCTGACGCGAAAGTCCATCGCCCGGTTTTGCGAATACTTGAGCTTGATGCGTCCGTCCTGCGGCAGGCGCCGTTCGGCGATGTCGAGACCCGCGATCACCTTGAGCCGGGCGGCGAGCCGCGGCCCCAGCGCCGCCGACGGCCGGGTTATCTCGTGCAGTATCCCGTCCACGCGCATGCGCACGCGGAAAAACTGTTCATAGGGCTCGAAGTGGATATCGGAGGCGCCGCGCTGGATGGCGAGCAGCATGAGCTTGTGAACGAAGCGCACGATGGGTGCGTCGTCGTTTCCAACCGTCGTACCGTCCAGCGTCGGGTCGGATTCGCCGCCGCTCTCGCTCTCGATTGCAAGCTCGCCGCCGCGTACATCTTCGAGTTCCGCGGCTTCTTCCAGTCCGCTAAGACTGGTGTCGAGCTTTTCGAGTGCCTGCGTGATGTGACGTTCGAGCTTGTCTTCCTCGCACACGATCGGTTCGACCATGAAGCCGGTGGTGAAGCGGATTTCGTCCAGGCCCTGCGGGCGGGTCGGATCCGAAACCGCGACATAAAGGTGCTGGCCGCGGTGAAAGAACGGCAGAATCCGATGCGTGCGGATAATTCGCTCGCCCACCAGCTGCGCGAGTTCGATATCGATGTTCACCGCATCGAGGTCAATCAGCGCCGCCCCGAACTTCTCGGCCAGTCCACGCGCGAGCGCCTGCGGCCCGATCATTTCCTCATGGATCAGGTAGCTGATGAACGGGAGATCCCTGCGATAGGCCTCGGCCTGGGCAGACTCGGCTTGATTTTCACCGAGTATTCCGCCGGCGACGAGATAGCGTGCCAGTCCGGAAAGCGGTATTTTCTCGATGGCTACGGCCATAGGTTTACAGCTTACTGGCTCTTCCCGGACGCCACTTTAGACCATAACGCCGGGTTTTGCAGGGCAAACGCCGATTCGGCGCCGGCGGCGGTTATCCTCCGGCGCATGTAGTCCTCTGCTCGGAGCACACAAGGCAGTCTTCCGGGCACGCTCGCGCATGCTACGAACGGCGGGCGAAACCGGCTAAGATGCCTCCACTTCGTGCGGCCTTTCCTAACCGGTGCACCTGCGCGGCCTACGCGAAACTCTGGCAGCCGATTTGAGTGCCGGCACCCAGCGCGGCAAGTTGATGCGCTCGGCCGGTGTTACGGCGGGGCTCAAACTCGGCGCAACCCTTCTCGCCTTCGGCGCGAGCCTGATTTATGCGCGCGCGCTCGAGCCGCACGGCTACGGACTCTACGCCTACGTCATCGCCTGGGCTGCGTTACTTAGTATCCCGGCCGGTCTGGGCTTCCCCAGCTATCTCATCCGCGAGGGCGCAAAGGCGGCCAAAAGCCTGCGTTGGCTGTGCCACTGGGCGGATGTGCGGGTGCTTGCAAGCGGTGTTGCGGCGGGCATACTTCTCGCCTGCGCCGTGTTCCTGCCCCAGGCGGCCGAGGCACGCTGGCTCTTTGTCATTGCCGCGCCGCTGCCGCTTCTCAACAACCTGAGTTCCGTGCGCCGCGCGCTCTTGCAGTCGCACGGCCGGGTCGTGCGCGGGCAGTGGCCGTTTCTGATCCTCGGACCGGCGATCATGCTCGCCGCCCTCGCCGCATTATGGGTGTGGCAAGGCAGGCTTTATCCGATCCAACTGGTGGCGGCCATGACCGGCTCGGCCCTGATTCCGCTCGTCGTCAACGAGTTTCAGTTGCGGTGGGTAACGCGGAGCACCGACAATGAAAAATACCCGCCCGCGCGAGTGCGTGCCGCGCTTCCCTTCATGTGGCTCGGCATGCTCTACCTCGTCAACAATCGCGTTGATCTCATCCTGCTCGGCACCATCAAGGGTGCTCACGACGCGGGCATCTATTCGATCGCTTCCCGCGCCGCCGAACTCGTCGGCTTCTTCATGACGGCCGCCGTCATGGTTCTCGCTCCGCGCATCGCACGTCTTTACCATGACGGCGAGCACGCCCTTCTGCAGCAGCTCCTGAGCGCCGCCACCCTGCGCATATTCATTTTCACGGCGCCGATAGCGCTGCTCTTCATCATCGCCGCTCATCCGTTGCTGCATTATCTTTACGGAGCGGCCTACACCGAAGGCGCGGCCGCCCTGCAGATTCTTTCCGCGGCCCAACTGATAGCCCTGTCGAGCGGACCCAAGGGCACGGTGCTCAACATGACCGGACACGAAAAGCTCACCGCGCTCGGCGTCGGTCTGAGCGTAGTCCTGAACATCGCACTCAACGCGGCACTGATTCCCTTCTACGGCGTCGCCGGTGCAGCCATCGCCACCGGCATCAGTATGGTTTTGTTCAATGCCCTGCTCTGGTACTGGGTGCGCCACCGCCTCGACCTGCGCACCAGTGCGTGGGGCATCTAGCGCGAAAGTTCAAGCCAATACTTTTATACATAAAAAACATACTTTGCGTATAATGAGTGCCGTAACTGGCGGCAACCCATCATGCCCGGCGAAGTTCACGACACCATCAGCACCACGCAATTGGCGCGCAACCTGTCGGCTGCGATTGACCGGGTGCGCATCCATCGGCGAACCCTCGCCATCACCAAGGGCAAGCGTGTCGTTGCCGAATTGAATCCGCCGCCGCAGGCCGGGTATCCGGTCGCGAAGTTGGCTCAGTTGTTGGAGAGTCTGCCGAAACTCGGCAAGGACGCGGCCGGTATGGCCGGCGATCTTGCGCGCATTCGCCGTCAAGCCCCAATGCCTGGAAATCCATGGGACTCGTGATAGACACCAACGTGTTTATCGCCGCCGAGCAGCAAAGCTTCAGCCTGGCGAGCCTCGCCGACTATGAGCATTACGGCAGCGCCTATATTGCCGCCATCAGCGTATCGGAACTGCTTGCCGGTGTGTATCTCGCGAAAACTCCGGCGCTGCGGATGCGGCGGGCCGCCTTCGTGGAAGCCGTAATAGCGCGTATGCCTGTGCTTGATTTTACGGAGGCGGTGGCTCGTGCTTACGCAGAGATATATGCTCGCTTCCTGCGCCCGCGCAACAAGCCTTCGAGCAATGTACACGATCTGCAGATTGCCGCTACCGCGTTGGCGCATGGATTCGCCGTGTTGACGAGCAACCGCGACGATTTCAAGAAAGTGCCCGGCCTGGTGGTCGAATGTCCGTCTATCTAAGCAACCCCTGATTTACGCCATTTCCGTCATACTGGCGTGCGCCGGTATTCAGTGTGTAGGAGCGGCGGTCCCCGCCGCGATCCATCCGCTTCCCGAAGTATTGACAGGGTATAACCGATTAGGTTACATTGCCGGTTAGATGATCAAGACCTTCCGCCACAAAGGCCTGGAACTATTCTTCAGGACGGGAAGCACGCGGAAGGTCCAGGCGAAACACGACAAGCGGCTACGTTTAGTCCTATCGATGCTGAATGTGGCTACGAACGTGCGGCAAATGGACGCCCCGGGACTGCGACTGCACCCACTCAAGGGTCGCTACGCGGGCTTTTGGGCGGTGAATGTGGATGAGACTTTCGCGTGATTTTCCGCTTCGAGGAAGGTCATGCGGAGGAGGTGGACTATGGCGACTATCACTGACAAGGCAATGAGCATGCACCGTCCCGCGCACCCTGGTGAGATTCTGCGAGAGCTTTACCTGGAGCCTCTCGGAGTTAACCTCACGCAGGCCGCCGAGGCGCTCGGCGTCTCGCGCAAGCACGTGTCCGCGATCGTCAATCGGCGTGCCCCGGTTACCGCGGAAATGGCAATGCGGCTCGCCGTAGCCTTAACGACAGAGCCCGAGATCTGGGTGAACCTCCAGACCCAGTACGATCTTTGGCAGGTGCGGCGCAAGGGGCGCCCGAAAGTGAAGGTGCTTAGCAGGATGGCGGCATAAACGAGCGGCGGATATTCCCCATTTCTCCTTTGAACAAGTGGCGGCGTGACCTGTGATAATCCGCTCAAATTCGCACGCGGGTAGAGTCCCCGATAGGGGGATCTGTATCCCCCGCCTTTAGGCGGTTATAAATAAAAATCCCTTTCCCCTCACCCCAACCCGCCCTCGAAGGAGAGGGGATTTTTGTAGGAGCGACGCCCCCGTTGTGATCGTTCTTGCGATCATATCGTCTCTAGTGGCATAATTCCTTACATTAATGTAAGGAATTACGGAGGAACATGATGACAACCGCCAGCGTTACCAGCAAAGGTCAGATCACCATACCCGCCGCCGTGCGCGAAGCCCTGCACGTCGGCACGGGCGACCGGGTAGAATTTGTCGAGATCGAACCGGGCCGCTACGAGTTCGTGGCTGCCACTCGCCCGGTATCCGCACTCAAGGGCATGTTCGGTAAACCCGCCAAGCCAGTCTCGATTAAGCAGATGAACGCCGCAATCGCCACCGCGGGCGCGGCCGCGCGATGATCGGTCTCGATACCAATGTGCTCGTGCGTTATATCATGCAGGACGATGCCGGGCAGTCTTCCAAGGCGACGACTTTGATAGATTCGTTCACGGCACAAGCGCCGGGCTTCGTCGCACTGGTGTCGGTGGTGGAACTGGTTTGGGTTCTCAGTGCATGCTATGGCCTCGGTCGGGCGCAACTTGCCGTCGCGTTGGAGGCGCTGCTACGCACGCGTGAACTGCTGGTGGAGAGAGCGGAAATCGTTTGGCGGGCCGCTTGCATCTATCGCGATTTCAAGGCGGATTTTGCCGACTGCCTGATCGAACGTTGCGGCGCATCGGCAGGTTGCGAGCGCACAATGACGTTCGATCAGGGAGCCGCCAGGCATGCCGGCATGAGTTTGATCCGGTGACTGGCACTTTTGAACATGGCTCTATCGGCACTACGGAACTAGCGCGCAACCTCTCCACGATAATCCGCTCAGATTCGGGCGCGCTTAGCGCCGAGATTTGGCAACCATGCAAAAAGCCGTGACCAATCCCCAAGGCAGTTCCGCCCCGCGGAAAATTATCCGTGGCAAGACCGATCTTGCAATCAACGGTGCGCCGCCGGCCTTCGACGAGCCGCTGCACGTCGGGCGTCCCAACATCGGCGACCGTGAAGCTTTTCTGCGGCGCGTCAACGAGATCCTCGACAATCGCTGGCTGACCAACAACGGCCCCGTCGTACAGGAGTTCGAGCGCCGCATCGCAGCGCATTTGGGCGTCAAGCATTGCGTAGCCATGTGCAACGGCACTATCGCGCTGGAAATCGCCATTCGCGCTCTGGGACTGGAAGGCGAAGTGATCGTGCCGTCGTGGACGTTTGTTGCTACCGCACATGCGTTGTACTGGCAGGACATCACGCCGGTTTTTGCGGACATCGATCCGGCCACGCACAACCTCTATCCAGAAGCGGTGCGCCGCATGATTACGCCACGCACGACCGGCATCATCGGCGTGCATCTATGGGGACGTCCTGCGCCGGCGGATGAATTGCAATCCATTGCCAACGAGCACGGATTAAAGCTCATGTTCGATGCGGCCCATGCGTTCGGGTGCAACTACCACGGGCGCAGCATCGGCAACTTTGGGGCTTGCGAAGTGTTGAGCTTCCACGCCACCAAGGTGTTCAACACCTTCGAAGGCGGCGCCGTCGTCACCAACGACGACGAACTTGCCGAAGCCATGCGCCTGATGCGTAACTTCGGATTCTCAGGCTATGACAATGTTATCCATCCTGGAACGAATGGCAAGATGCCGGAGATCAACGCCGCAATGGGCTTGGTTAATCTGGACGCTTTGCCGCAATTCATCGAGACCAATCTCCGGAACTACAGAGCCTACGCCGAGGCGCTGAGTGGCATCAATAACATTCGACTGCTTGCCTATGATCCAAAGACCAATCCGAACTATCAGTATGTGGTTGTAGAGGCACAGCCTGATTCTGGCGTGGACCGCGACTGTATAGTGGCCGCGCTTCAGGCCGAAAACATTCTGGCGCGCAAGTACTTCTGGCCGGGATGCCACGGTATGAAACCTTATCGCGACCTTTACCCGCACGCGGGCATGCTGCTGCCCAACACAAAGAAGGTAGCCGACCGAGTTATCGTCCTGCCGACTGGGTCAAGTGTAGGCTACGACGAGATATCAATTATCAGCGCACTGCTTCGTGTCCTCTGCGCATAACGTCAGCGGACAAATGCGGTGACGTTGCCACGATCATTCCTGATTTTCAGTGGCAGCAATGACCGGGCGGTACTTGCGTTTCTGCGAGCGCTTGAACGGTGCGGTCAAGAGCCATACATCGTCGCATGGACCAATCAAGACCGCATCTTCAGAACAAAATATCGCCCACACGTCGTGCAT
Organism: Gammaproteobacteria bacterium; assembly: GCA_050739575.1. Taxonomy (GTDB): domain Bacteria; phylum Pseudomonadota; class Gammaproteobacteria; order JAKDMP01; family JAKDMP01; genus JBOIBN01. Next base: position 44,066 of record JBOIBN010000007.1, on the reverse strand, counting down.
GCACGTAGCAGCAGCACGCTCGATATGGATAATTTCGCGCTATACGTTCAGGAGGTAAGGCGCATAGCCTGCGATAAAGAACTCGTCGTCCTGCCGTCGTCGGAGTATCTAAACACGTTCCTCGTTCAGAACCGATCCGACATTGAAGCCTTGGGTTGCCGGATTCCGTTGGTGAACCCGGCGACCTATTTCGAGCTCACGAACAAGGAGAGTGCAGCTGAATTGTTTTCCCTGAATGGCTTCTCCGTACCGCGCAATTACCAGTTACCGATCGACGCCCAATATCCCCTGATAGCAAAGCCCAGGAGAAATGTCGCAAAAGACAGCTTGTTGCTTTATCCCCAGTTTCTTAACTCGATTGGTGATTTAGCGGAATTCAAGGCAAAGTTTGATGAGGCGGAATTTTTTTTCCAGGAGCGCGTTCGAGGCCGCAGTCTCTATCTCTTGTTCTACTTGTCGCCGTCGTCGGACCATGCGGTTCTGTACTCCCAACTGAATCTCCTGCAACAACCCGGCGGCAAATCTATACTAATGGCTGTTTCGGCGGCCCTGCAGGAAACGGAACTCGCTCAACGTGTCGTACATCTGCTGCGACAGCAGGGATTCCACGGACTTGGCATGATCGAATTCATTCAGAGGGCGGAGGACATGATTTTCATCGAAATGAATCCGAGAATTTGGGGGCCGGTTCAACTTTGCGTGGATAACGGCATCCCGATTCTGGAGGCGTTCATCGGCGATGCAATCCACGATGACCCAAGCCATTTCCTAGCGCGTCGCCGTAAACCGAAGAAGCCACGCCATTACGCCTGGCTGGGCGGAATCGCGGCCAGCTTGTCCGGCGGTAGGCGCCCGGTCAGGCTCGACCCGAAACATTCATGGTCGAACCTGCTGTTTAACTGTGCACGAAACGATGTTTACTTGCGGCAGGATTCATGGCGCTGCTTTCTGTACGACTTACGGAAGGCGGTTTTTGGGGAAGGATGATGGCGACTGACCTCAAGCAAGAGCTGCATCGGCTTTATGCCGACGCCTCCAAGCACTCAACCTACCAAAGTATTCCTGACTTTGTGTCCGCTAAACTCGGCTATTCCGAAGTAATCGATGAAGGATGGAGGGGCGACCGGCCGCGCCTCGCTTATCTTCTCAGGCATCGTACGCCGCAAGCTGGAGAACACTGGGGCGACTTCGGCGCGAATACCGGGTTTTTTACACTTAGTTTGGCGAAAGAGTATCCGCAGGCCCGCTTTACTGCCATTGAAGGAAACGCCAATCACACCGGCTTTATCCGACGTATAGTCGAGCATTTTGCTCTTGATAATGTGCAGGTGATAGAACGAGCGATCGGACTGAACGGTCTGCGCGAACTTCCCGATTTCGATTTCCTGCTCCATCTCAATGTGCTCCACCATGCGGGACACGATTTCGATACGGACCTTGTAAGAGACATAGACGAATTTCCGGATTATGCGGAACGCTATCTCAAGCTTTTAGATGCCAAAACCGAGGGACTATTCTTTCAGATGGGCAGCAACCTTTGGGGTGACAAAGGCCATCCGTTGGTCGCCGTGCGTAACGACAAAGAGAAGCTGAAGCTGTTTTCCCAGTGGCTGAGGAATTCCGGCTGGGGAATAGATAAGGTTGCTTACGCAACACGGAACCATGGGGACGAAGTTTTCTATCGTGATATTTTCGATTTTGCTGGCGACGAATTCGTAACGACAGATAGCGCAATTGACGAAACAATCACAACCAAGTTGCGGGACTTGGAGCTTGATCAATTTCCAGGAGAGTTCTATCGTCGTCCCTTGTTTTTATGCCGGGGAAATAGCATATCTGTTCGGAACAACGCACATGATTGATCGAGGCGTTGGGCGGGTCGCGGACGTACAAACTATCGAAGTCAGCGATTTTGGCCGGCTTCCCGATCAACCCCTTGTATCGGTTTGCATGCTCAGTTACAACCATGAACGCTACATTAGACAGGCTATTGACGGTGTTATATCGCAACAGGTAGATTTTCCCATCGAGTTGATTATCGGAGAGGATTGTTCGATAGATCGGACGCCGGATATCACTCGTGAATATCAGAAACGACACCCTGAGTTAATTCGCATCGTCACGAGCACCCAAAATGTAGGAAGCTTTCGCAATTCCCAGCGTTGTATTCAGCTCTGCAAAGGAAGGTACGTTGCGTTTTGCGAAGGGGATGATTTTTGGCATAATCCGGAAAAACTTATGATCCAAATGGAGGCCATGCAATCCGATCCAGATATCACTCTATGCCATACCGATTACAACCGGATTATAGGGCGGTGGTCTAAGCATTCATACCATACGAACCGTAAAACACCAGGCTTGGATAAACAGGATACTTACGTTTCCTTTTTGCACGAAGGCTCGGTAAAGACGGTAACTGCGCTCTTTAGGAAGGATGTATTGGACGAGTTTTTGCTTAGCCCATTCAACAGAGCTGATTGGCCCTTTGGAGATTACTCCAAATGCCTGTTTTCCAGTGTACGCGGCAAGGTTTATTACCTGCCGGTTTCGACGGCAACATGGAGAAAGGTACCCGGATCAGCTACCAATGCTGGCCGTCGTGCGAAGTTGCGAATGAGGTTAAAATTGGAAGAGTGCCGAGAAATGTTCATGAAGAATTTCCCGGTTGATTCCGAGATTGAAAGGATCGTTAGAGCAGAAGGCCACCGACGAATAATGGGGGATGCTTTCGCAGCCGGAGATGCGGCTAATTACAGAAAGAGTTGGCAATGGTTAAGAGAGAACGGCTACGATAAGAATTGGCTGAGCAACGCATTACGACTGGCTGCGATAAAGGCTCGTATGCCTATATTGCTAAGAAATTCTATCGAAGCTGCGTTCTTGGCTATTATGGTCGGGCGCAAGCCGCATAAGTAGCGCATAAGTAGCGAGTTCGGAGCCCCGACGCTCTGGAGATAGAAATGGCTCAGACTAGAAACATTGTCGTCGTACTGGCCTCTGGCGCCGGCACCCGTTTTCGTTCGGAAACGCCGAAGCAGTTTCTGAAGCTCGCGGGCAAGACGGTGCTGGAGCATACTCTCGACACGTTCGAGCGGCATCCGCGGATTGACGAAATCATCTTGGTTTGTTCGGCGGATAACCGGCTCCTGGTCGAGGAACTGGTCAACAGCGCCGGATATCGCAAGACCACGCGGATCGTGACCGGCGGAGAGACGCGGCAGGCGAGTTCCGCTTCCGGCATCGCGGCGGTAGTCGGCGACGAACACAAGGTGCTGGTACACGATGCCGTTCGGCCGCTGCTGGATCACGCAACCATAGATCGTTGTCTGGATGCGCTGGACGAATGCGACGCGGTAGATACCGGCATTCCTTCCGGCGACACGATTATCCGGCTCGACGATGACGAGAACATTGCCGATATTCCGGAGCGCGCAACGTTGCGGCTCGGGCAGACGCCGCAAGGTTTCCGGGCCGCATTGTTGCGCGAAGCGCACCGCCGCGCGGCTGACGACGACTTACTCAAGGTGACCGACGACTGCGGACTGATTCTGCGCTACGGTCTGGGAGAGGTGAGGGTGGTCGCGGGCGATATCAACAATATCAAGATCACGTACCCCTCGGACATTTATCTCGCGGATCGCTTGTTTCAGCTCCGTACCCGCCAATCGGCGGCGCTTTATACGGGCAATGGTCTGAATGGAAAGGTCATGGTGGTATTCGGCGCCGGACGCGGCATCGGAGCACGGATCGCGTCGTTGGCCGAGAAGCACGGTGCCGTGGTGCGCGCGGTCTCCAGACGCGACGGAGTGGACGTGACCGACGCGCAAGCCGTGCGGACGACGCTTGCCGAAGTCGCGCAGGACCACGGCAAAGTGGATATGGTCGTCAACACGGCCGGCGTGCTCCGCACTGGGCTGCTTGCCGGACAGGAATATGAGACGGTCGACGAGCAGATTCTGACCAACTTCCGCGGCAGCGTGGTGGTGGCCCGGGAGGCGTTCGACGTGATGCGGGAATCGGGCGGCAGCATTGCCTTGTTCACGTCCAGCTCCTACACGCGCGGACGCGCCCGTTCGGCCGTTTATTCGGCGACCAAGGCCGCCGTCGTCAACCTGGTGCAGGGCTTGGCGCAGGAGTATCACCCGTTCGGTGTGAGAATCAACGCGATGAACCCGGAGCGCACCGCAACGCCGATGCGCACCGAAAACTTCGGACACGAACCCGCGACCGAGCTGCTGAACGTTGATAAGGTCGCTTCCGCGACGTTCGCCGTGTTGTTATCGCATGCCAGCGGCGAGGTTATTGATGTCCGCCGCTAAGTATTCTGAAGAAAGGTAAGGGCGAATTTATTATGGTAGCGGAAGAACTACATCGTATTTGCCAGGTTTGTAATGCAAAGGTTCCTGGGCCGGTTTCTCTTAAATATAATAAGTTTGGCGACCTTTATGGTCAAAAAGTTGCCTTTATCCACTGTGATGAGTGTGGCTTCACATCGGCTCCTGAAAATCGTCTTTATCCCGGTTGTGCTCCGCTTTGGTCGGAAAAACACCACTTTCGGGCAGGAAGCGAAGATGCGCCAGGTCGCGAATTTTACATGGCCGTGATGGGCTATGAAATAATGCAACTGGCGGGTATTGCTTGCGAAAGCGTATTGATTTTCGGGGCGGGCAATTCCGTCAGTCATGCGCACCTGAAAAAGCGTTTTCAGAATCTCGAAATACGGATATGTGATTTGAGTAATTCACAGAATGCTGAAAATTTCATACCTCCGGATAGTAATACAACTTTTGATATAGTCATAGCCTGTGAGGTTGTTGAACACTTTACAAATATACGCGAACATTTCACGAATCTACTTAGCAAAGTTTCGGGAAGTGGTTTGGTAATTATTTCCACCGATATCAGTGCTAACGAGAATTGGGCTGAGTCTATGTATCCGTTCATTCCAGACCACACGGCCTATTATTCCGGTAGATCGCTTCGTTTGGCTATAGAACGTTTTGACAAAGCCATGCTTGTGGATTTCCGTGTACCGGAGGGTTTGGGGAAAAATAAGCGTTACGCCATTTGTTATAAGGACTCCCGACTCATGTCGGCAATATCCGAACATTTTTCGACGCATTTTATGGCCCCATCTGAGCAACGTGCGCCTTTATCTCTATGGATGAGACTTCGCCGATTCGGGTTCAGATATTTGAGGTACTTGAAGATCAGCTGGATGACGGTGCACTCCAAGGCTTGACGCGGTATCCCAACCACGGTTCGTTCACAATGTCGAAGAATGTTAAGACATTATTCAGGATGACGGCGGGGGTTTTCGCTTGGATACTTGTCGCTCCGCTCGCGAAGGCGATGCGAAGGCGAGGAGACTGGATGGCCGTCATCGGCCGCGACGACGGGAAATTTGTCGATAATGCCAAGTATTTTTTCCTGCAGGGCGCTTCTCTTCTGGCTCCCTGCGCCCGCGTCGTATTCGTCACCGAACGGGACGACGTGGCCGGAATGCTAGCGGGAACCGATTACGAAGTATTGGTTTATCCGTCGTTCCGGAGCGTGTGGTTTTTACTGTGCGCGGCAGTCGTGGTCGTGGATTCCAGTGAGTGGGTTTGGCGGCTGCGACGGTTTCTGCTGATCGGGGCAAAGAAAGTTCAGTTGTGGCACGGCGTGGGTTACAAGCGGATAGAACTCGACCGGTGGAGACACGAGGCGCAAGGCAATCGCATTTTGACTGCTGCCCTGATGCCGTCGCTGCGAAAATTCATGAACGCACTCAGCGGCCGGTTCGTTCGTTACGATGCCTTTAACACCACCTCGGAATTCTACCGGAAAGAGGTTTTCGAGCCGGCGTTTTCGAGCCGTCATTTTATTGTTTCGGGTTATCCCCGCAACAGCTTCGGCGACGTGGATGAAACCGTTCGCTCCCTGGCGTGGAAAAACGTTGACCCGACCGTAGCCGCGGCAGTGCCGGGCTGGCGCGACGAAGGTCGCCGGATCGTTCTCGTTGCGCCCACGTACAGGGAATCGCGCGCCACCCCGATGGGTTTGACGCCGGAAGCCGTTGCTTCGCTCGATGCCTATTGCGAGGCGGAGGGAGTCGAATTCCTGTTCAAGTTCCATCCGTATGAAATCGGAACCGCTGAGGTCAGCGGGAAGCATCTTCATCTGTGCAGTCCCGATTCGGATTTCTATCCGCTCATGCCCCTGTCGAGCGCCCTGATTACGGATTATTCGTCCATCTATATGGATTACCTCCTGCTCGACAACCCCGTCCTGTTCCTGGTGCCCGATCTCGATGTTTACGTTCACAAGGACCGCCGGACGCAGTTCGATTTCAACGAGATGACGCCCGGCCCGAAAGTCGAAAACTGGGCGGACCTGCTTTCCGAATTGCGCGGGCAATGGCGGCACGATAGTTACCGCGAAGCGCGGGAGAAAATGAAAAAGCTCGCCTTCGACGATTTGCCGCAGAACGATGCCGTGCCAAAACTGATCGCTTTCATGCGCGCGGAACGCTGGCTGCCCGAAAATATCGAGTTTAGATTTCCCCCCTCACCCTAACCCTCCCCCACGAGGGGAGAGGGAATATTTGTAGGAGCGGCGGTCCCCGCTGCGATCCATCAGCAAGCCGGCAGGATGCCGGCGCTCCTTATGAGCCATAATCCGAAGCCACCGGGTTTCGCCGGTGGAATATTCACTCCCGATCGAGATGCTGTTTGTGTTCTTCAGCGCTGTGACGCTTGCCGTTTCTTGGTAAATAAAGTATTATGTTTTAACCTTTACAGATCGTTAAGGTTGCGATATGAGCCTTTGCCATGCGATCGTCCGTAACTGACATCATGCCGTCCCGGGTTCGCCGCTCACTCGTCAAGCTGGGGGCGGATCTCTCGCTGGCACGCCGAAAACGCAGCCTTACTGTCGTGATGATGGCGGAGCGGGTGGGCGTGGGCAAGTCCACTTATCAAAAGGTGGAAAAAGGCGATCCGTCGGTGTCCATGGGGGTTTATGCGATGGCGCTTTTTGTACTTGGTTTCGCCGATGCGATTCCCGGACTTGCCGATGCACGCAGCGACGATACCGGCCTGGTGCTCGACGCGGGCAGATTGCCCAAGCGCGTTCGGACGAAAAAGAAGAAGGAGCCAACTTCGCTATGAACCGGCAGATCGGCGTGTTTCTCGGCGAGGCGGCTCGGCGGATCGGCACTTTGCGCTTCGATGTTCAGGGTGCGCGGGAAAGTGCCGGTTTCGAATATCACCCCGATTGGCTCGCCGCCAATGATCGCTTTGCCATTGAGCCGGGTCTGCCGTTGGTTGCGGGCATGCAGTTTCACGCGCGAAACCGCGGTGGGTCGCCCTTTCATGGCGCCGTTGCCGATACGGAACCCGACGGTTGGGGGCGGCGTGTGATTTTGCGCGATCATGCCCGGCGTCGCCTGCAGGCGAGACAGGCGGGAGAAGCCGTTGCTGCGAGTCCGTTGAATGCCGTGGATTTTCTGCTGAGCGTTGACGATGCGAGCCGTGTCGGGGCGTTGCGCTTTCAGGATGAAGACGGGGTGTTCCAGCGGGCGGCGCAAGACGATCGGCAGGCGATACCGCCACTGGTCGAACTGCGCATGTTGATGCATGCCACTCAGGCAGTGGAGACGCATACCGAGACGGCGGCCGACTTGCAGTACCTGCGCGGCCGCGGAACCTCGCTCGGAGGACTGCGCCCGAAATGTACGGTTGTTGACGAACAGGGACATTTGTCCATCGGCAAGTTTCCGAGTGTAAGCGACGATCGCGAGGTGACCAGAGGCGAAGTGCTTGCGCTGCGTCTGGCCGACAAGGCCGGAATCGATGCCTCTCAGGCGCGCATTGTGGATAGCGACGGCGTGCCGGTCGCGCTGATCCGGCGCTTCGATCGCCCGGATGCGGGCGGGCGACTGATGTACGTGTCGGCGGCGACTTTGCTCGACGCTTCCGATAACGACGATGTCGAACATGCCTACACCGAAATCGCCGATGCGTTGCGCATGAACGGCGCGGCCGCGCAGGCGGATATCGAGGAGCTTTGGCGGCGTATCGCGTTCTCGATCCTGATTACGAACGTTGACGATCATTTGCATAACCACGGCTTTCTGCACGTCGAACACGGACAGTGGCGCCTGGCGCCTGCTTTCGATGTAAATCCGTTTCCCGAACGTGCGCGTGAACTCAAGACGTGGATTTCCGAGGAGAGTGGACCTGAGGCGACTGTCCCGGCATTGATGTCGGCCGTTCCTTACTTTGGTATTACGTTTGAGAAGGCGCGCGGCATTCTTGCCGAAGTCGAGCAGGCGGTTTCGACGTGGCGCGAGACCGGGCGCGCGCTGGGCATGAGCAACAGATCTCTCGATTCGTTCGCCGATGCGTTCGAACACCCCGAACGCGCGACGGCGCGTAAGGCCGGCCTGTGAGGTGGCGCGTTTTTACGTCGTCATTGCGAACGCCGCGCAGCGGCGATCCGAAATCCTGTTGCTCCTTGTAGGGAGTCACGGCACATGAGCAAAGGAACACATATTCACTCACCGGCCGTGAGCGGCAGCGGCGTGATGGTGGTGCACCGGACGCTGGAAGCATGTTCCCTATTATTGGAGGCAACCATCGTCATCTTGCCGAGACGTGTAGCGGTCTATCCTGATGCGGCTTAACCAGCGGACAACGTCGTGACGGCTTATGCACGGAGCGCGGTGCTTTGGGGCGGCGGTCTCGGCGACACGCTGGCCGTGCGCCCGCTGTTGCAGGCGCTCGCCCGCAATGCTTCCGAGCCGCCCGTGTTCATGACGCGCGTTGGACACATCCCGGCGTTGCCGGCGGCATTCGGCTTGCCCGTTTCGGTGATGAGGTTGACCGGTTCGCCCTTGCAGGCTTTGCAGCAGGTTCGGAAAGCGGGCCGCTTCGATCTCGTTTACCTCGGGCCGCACGCCACCTGGAAGACGCGCCTGCTCGCTCGCGGAATGCATGCGCAACTGATCTGGCAGAGATCCGGCGAGACGGCCGACCAATTCATCGGCGATGTCATCCGTCACGACGTGGTGAAGCTGGGATTGGCGAGCGAAACGCCTTTGCCTTACGGCGGCGTTCCCATCTTCCGCGCCGCGGGCGCACCGGTTTCCGACAGCGGCGAGGTGCTTTTGCATACCGGCGCGAAAAGCGGATGGGAGACGACGAAATGGTCGGTGGAACGCTGGCGTTCGCTCATCCGGCAAGTGTTGACGCATACCGGGCGGCCACTGGTTTTTGTCGGCGCGGCCGATGAAGCCGCGGAAATACATTCGTTGCTCGCGGACATCCGGGAGGCGCAGGGCCGGGTGCGGATCGAAGCGGGACTCGACTTCGCGGCGCTGGAAGATTTGATCGCCGCGGCGCACTGTGTGGTCTGCCACAATTCCGGCGTCATGCATCTTGCGGCGGCATGGCAGCGGCCCACGGTCGTCGTGACCGGCTCTTCCGCACGCTATTGGCGCCCGCCGTATCCGTGGGTGCGCAACGTGACTTCAGGCGCCTGCGAAATCGCCTGCAACCGTTACCGCTGTCCGGTGCCCGGCTATCACGCCAAGTGCATACGCAAACTCGAAGTGGAACCGGTGTGGCAAGCCGTGATGCCGCTGCTCGCGTAACCCCGCATTGTGGATGTGGATTTGTGGGAGCGGTCGTCCCGGCCGCGAATGTTTTATGCCCTCCGGGCGGGGTGACTTTTGTTTCGCCAAAAGTTACCAAAAGCATCGTGCCGGAAGTCGCGGCCGCAAGGCCTTCGGTCTTGCGCCTGCCCTGCGATGCTCGCCCGCAACGGGCCGGGCGGCAACTCGGCCTGCGCGATATATCGCTTCGGCCTCAGACACTCCGCCCTTTCCCCCGTTGCGGGCTTGCGCTTCTCGGCGCGACTAACGGCACAAAGAGGGACAAGGGTAGGAGCGGTCGTCCCGACCGCGAATGCGGCACTATAAAGCGGACTGGAGGCCGAGGTGTTTGACGAACGGATCGAAGTCCCTGTCGCTGTAGAGCAGGGGATAGCCACTTTCGATGCAGCGGGTCGCGATGACGGTGTCAATCGTCTTGCGTATCGTTACTCCCAGAGCGCGTAACGTGCGGAAATTCCGGGCGGCCTGAATGGCTATGTCCAGGCCACCCAACTCGATCATGACAAAAGAAGTGAGGAGTTTTCTCGCCTGATCGAAGTCTAGCTCGCGATCAAACCCCTGCAACACCTCGGCCAGAATCAGATCGCCCATCGCAATGAGTTCGATCCCCAATAGCGTATCGAGTCTGTCCGTCTGCGGAGTCGATTCGCCGCGAAAGTAGTCAACCCACACACTGGTATCCACCATAATCATGGGTGGCTACCCGTTTCGTTTTTGGGCGACCTGCTTGTCGGTTCTCATGGCGTCGAGATCGCCCCGCCATTTCAGCTTCCCGCGATAACGACGCGTCGTCTCCTGGCTGCGCAGACGCAGCAATGTACGCAAGCCGGCCTCGACCGCTTCACGTTTGGTTTTCAACCCGGTCGCGCGCAAGGTGTCTCGCATCAGCTTGTCGTCAATTACGATGTTCGTTCTCATGAGGTGTATAGATGTTAGAATCTATACACATTCTATCCTTCTTTGATCGCCGATGCAACGGCGAGATTTCCCTAAACGCCTCTACCCGATTCGCGGCGGGGACCGCCGCTCCTACAGGGTGGGTGTGGGTTGCAGGAGCGGCGGGGTTGTGCCGTGAGGAGGAATCACATACCATAACGGCATACCACGCAATTTTCGGTGCATGTGATGGCGACTATGACCGTTCGTTCAACCTACGCGCTCGATCCCGAAACGGCGCGGCTCATCAAGCATTTGGCGGGGGATTGGGAGGTATCGCAGGCCGAGGTGATCCGCCGCTCGGTCCGGAAGGCGGCGATGCAAACCGAAGTCTCCGCGCTTTCACCTGCCGACGTCGTTGCGCATTATCGTTCGCGTCCGCTGCCCCGGACCCGCGAAGAAACGCGGCGCGAGGTGAAAAGACAACGTTCGCTACGTCATGCGGACGATGCACATCGCAAGGCGTCGCGTTCGTCGTGATTCACCTGGATACCAATGCACTGATTGCGTTGCCCTTGTGGGCCCGTGAAGGACACCCAACGATTATGCGGATCGCGAAAGGCGAGCCCGGCGAGGTTTGTTCGGTGGTGTGGTACGAATTTCTGATCGGACCGGTGGACGAGGACGAAATTCGATTTGCTCACGCTTTCATTCGTGGCAGAATAGCTGCCGTTAACGTGGCCGATGCAAGCCTCGCCGCCAAGTTGTTCAACGATGGAGGACGGCGTCGCACGCTCAAGACCGACGCTTTGATAGCGGCCTGCGCCATACGTGCAGGCGCGCGCTTCCTCACGCTCAACGAAGACGATTTCAAACCGTTTGTGGGCCATGGCTTGAGCCTGGTCGAATCCGGAACGCTTTGAACGATTTTCGGCTGCCACTGCGGCAGGGAAATTTTGTTAGGCCCATCGCGGCGGGGACCGCCGCTCCTACAAGAGAGAGGTGGATGTAGGTTGTAGGAGCGGTCGTCCCGACCGCGAATGCGGCGGTGGAAGTCTGCACGGCCCATCGCGGCGGGGGCCGCCGCTCCTGCAATCAATTCAGCGTTCGTTAGCAAGCCGTTAGAGATTCGTTAGCTCTCGATGCAGCTTTGCGGCGAAGGCGTCCCAGGCGAAACCGCGGGCGTAGGCCCTGCATTCGTCTTTTGTTATTTCGAGCGGTTGTTGAGCCAGTATCCGGTGCACCCGCTCCGCGAACCTGATGTAATCGCCGGAGTGGACGAGGTAACCGGACATGCCGTCGGCGACGGCGTCGGGAATGCCGCCGGCGGCGAAGGCGACGGTGGGCACGCCGTGCGCGGCCGCTTCGAGCGCGACCATGCCGAAGCCTTCGGGATCGTGCGGGTCGTTACGGACGGGAAAGACGTGCACGTCCGCGGCGGACCAGGCGAGCGCGAGTCCGTCATCGTCGAGCGGCCCGATGAGATGCACACGCTGCGCGATTCCCGCCGCCGCCGCAGCGGTGCGGATGGCGTTCGCTTCGTCGCCGACGCGTTTCGCGGCGTGACGTGGCACTTCTCCCGCGATCACGAGTTGCGCAGCGGGAACCTGCGCGATGATCGCGGGCAGGACGCGTTCGACGAAGTCCGCGAGTCCCTTGCGCGGCGTGAGCCGTCCGGCGGCAAACAGTATCGGTCCCGCGGTCGGCAAGCCGTAACGTTCGCGAAAACTTTTCGCCGACTGCACGTGATCGGAAACGCTCGCGGGCAGTTCGACGCCGGGATGCAGGGTGCGCAGGCGCGCGTCCGGCACGCCGGCTTCGACGGCGAGCGCCGCGGTGTAACGGCTGTTGGCGAGCACGAGATCCGCGCGGCGGATGGCGGGCAGGAAAAAGCGCCGGTAAACCGGATTGCGCGCCGCGATGTCGAGGCCGTGCAGATAGACGACGTAGCGCGCGCCGGCCTTGCGCGCGGCGAGCCGGGCGATCGGCGCGGTGAGTCCGCTGCCGGCGAATACGAGTTGCGGCCGGTAGTGTTTCGCCGCCGCGCGTGCATGCCGCGTCGCGGCGAGAAGAAACTGCGCCGGCGGAGAAAGCGGGCAACCGAAGTACGCGAGCGGTTGCGTCGCAAGCCGCGCGCCCTGCGGGCCGACGACGATCGTTTCGTAGTGCGCGGCGAGCGTTTCGGCGACGCGGCCAATCAGCCGCTCCATGCCGCCGATGACGGGCGGCAGGTTGCGCGTGACGAGCAGCACACGTCGCGGCGCGTCATGGTCTTTGATGTCAGGCAAGATTTGAGCCTACCAGATCAGCGTGGCGCCGAATTGCGCAAGCGCTCGATCATGGCTGATGATGCTTAAGCCTTCGATTTCAGCTTGTGCGACCAGCATACGATCGAACGGGTCGGCATGGGACTGTGCATAGCTGCCCGCCAACAACGCGTGATCGGTAGTGATCGCGAGTTGAAAAAAGCCGTCGGAAGCCAGGAGCGACTGGTAACGTTGAATGGTCAAATCAGGCAACCCCAGTTTGCCCAGGCGATGCTTGGTTGCGATTTCCCATGCGGAAGCGGCACTGGTGAATATTTCGTTGTCTCCGCTGGCGACGTGTTTACGAGCCTTCGCGGACAACTGCGGGTCATTCAGCCACCACCAAAGCAGAGCGTGAGTATCCAGCAGGAGCTTCACCGTCCTTCCCAAGCGTCCAGTTCCTCTTCGGGTAGTGGATCAAAAAATGCGGGATCCAACCGGCCTTTCAGGCGTCCAGGCCGGCGTTTCTCTGCCGGCTTTTCCAGCGGCACCAGCCGCGCATACGGTTTGCCGGCCTTGCCGAGCATGATCTCCTCGCCGGCGTGAGCCCTGTCGAGCAGTCGCGACAGATGGGTTTTCGCCTCATGTACATTGATGACTTCGGACACGCTTAACTACTTGACTTAGTCCAGTGACTAAGTCTATCAGAATCGGCCGTACGGAGTGGGACTCGGGACTCGATGGGCGAATCCCGCCTCACGCCCAAAACAACATGCCCTCTCCCTCGACGGGAGAGGGTTGGGGTGAGGGTGAAGAACAAGATCGCGAGCAAGCTCGCTCCTACGGAGCGCGACCCGGGATCCGGGGCCCGTACTCAGCACCCAGTATCCAGCACTCCAACAGATCGCGAGTCAACCTGTGCGACGCACGCAGACAGGCCTGCTCGTTCAGTCGTGGCCGGTGTTGGCGTAGAGGAGGTTGGCGATCTGCTCGGCGACGAGTCCGAGCAGAAAGACGAGGCCAGAAATGATGAAGAGAAGCGCGCTCATCTGCGTGAAGCGATGCCAGGAAAAGAAGGTGTAGAGGTAATAGCCGAGTCCGACCACGAAGAAGATCGCGGCCGCCGGCGTGAAGATCTTGAGCGGCGAGAAGAGCGTCGTCACCTTGAGAATGATCAGCAGGAAGCGGCCGCCGTCGCGCAGCGGCTTGATGTGGCTCGCAGCGCCGCCGCGCGCGCGCACGTCCACCGGCACGAAGCGCACGGGAAAACCCGCGCGGAAGAACGCCATGGTGCTCGTCGTCGGATAGGAAAAGCCGTTCGGCAACAGGAAGAGTATTTCCATGAAGCGGTTGCGGTGCACGGCGCGAAAGCCCGAGGTGAGATCGGCGATGCGATGTCCGGTGACCCAGCTCGCGAGCCGGTTATAGAAGCCGTTCGCCAGGCGTCGTGCGAAATTCGCGTGCGCGCTTGCGTGACGTGTGCCGACGGTCATGACGTAGCCGTCCGCAAGACCGTCGAGCAGCTTGCCGACTTCCTCCGGCCGGTGTTGTCCGTCGGCGTCCATGAACACGATAATCTCGCCGCTCGCGGCACGCGCGCCGTCCTTGATCGCTGCACCGTTGCCCATCGGATAGGGATGGTGAACGACGTGATCGGCTCCGGCAACGCGAGCACATTCGGCGGTCGCGTCGTCCGAGCCGTCGTCCACGACGACGATTTCTGCGCCGGGGTGCAGCCGCCGCAGATCGGCGATCAATGCAGGCAGCGTCTGCGCCTCGTTATGGGCGGGCAGGACGAAGGAAAGGCGGTGCGGTTCGGACACGGTGGCGGCGCCGGCGGTTCGGGCAACGTTACGGCAGGAACGCCGCAACGTCAAGCCGGCGCACGCTCAAGGCCGCGGCTGCGGTTCGGAGGAGCCGGCCGCGGGCACCGATTGTGACGGCGCACTCGACAGCGCCGGCGGCACGGTCACGGGCGGAGCTTGGGCCGTCGCGAGACGGCGCTCCATGTCCGCAATCAGGAGATCGAGCTTGCCGAGCTTGTTCAGTTTTTCGATGCGCACGAGCATTTGTTGCGCGAGCGGCAGTTTGCGATCCGCGAGCGCGATGTTGAACACGTTTTCCTGGTATTGTGCGATGCCGCGCTCGACGTTGGCGGCTTTCAGGAGCAGCGGGCCGCTGCGCGTGCGTTCCTCGGGCGTGTCGTAGCCGATGAAATTGCCTTCGGTCACCAGCACGTTGGCGTAGTTCATGCCGGTGCTCGCCAGACGCGGGCTGGCGTCTATGGCCGCGAACAGCCGCTGCATTTCGCCACGCGACACCGTGCACTGCTTGCGCGTGATGCAGCCGACGAGCGCTTCCAGCGCATTCACGTCGGATACCGTGAACGGCCGTTCCCCGACCGTCTTCACCATGCCGTCGAACCATTCGCTGCGCACCTCGCCGTTCGTTTGCGCGGCGAGCAGCACCATCGCCACCCACGGGTCGAGACCGGCGCCGTGAACTTTGGCGGCCTGCTCGGAGGCCGCGTAGGCGGGCTGCAGGTACTGCGTTTTGCCGTCGAGCGCGAGATTGGTGTAGATGCGCGAAAGGAGATACGTCGCGCGCGGCGAATGCGGATGATTGCGCGCTTCCACCTGGGCGAGCGCGACGTTGCTGCGCCAGTCGTAGGCGCGCCAGGCCGTGGCGAGTGCGAGTCCGACGATCGCGAGCACGGCCGCTGCGGCGACGAGGTCGCGTGTCGTTCGATTGCGCGTCCGCAGCAGCGTGAGCGCGGCGACGGCGACGACGATTCCCCAGGAGGCCAGATAGACCCGATGCTCGTAGGCGATCTCGAGCGGCCACACGGTCGCGGTCAGGAGCTGGGCGACGAAATACCAGAGCAGCCCGAGGGCGACCAGCGGCAGGCGCCGGCGCAGCCACACGACGAGCGCGAGGAGCGCCGCGATCAGCAGATACGAAAGCAGCGTGGTGATCGGCGAGAGCAGGCCGGTGGAGATCGTGTAGCCGTCGTGATAGAGCGACATCGCCGGCAGCCAGGGCGCGACGATCAGGCGCAGATAAAAGATGACGACGCGGCCCTCGGTCAGCAGGCGTTCGCCGAGCGTGAATTCGCGGCTGGCATAGGCGCCCGGCGAAAAGACGCTGGGCAGTTGCCACCACAGGCCGACGATGATGGGCAGCAGCAGCACCACAACGTAGAACAGTCCCATGCGGCCCCGGCGCCGGCCTTGCGGGTCGCTGAAGCGGAGCACGAAGACTTCGAGCACGAAAGTGAACAGCGGCAGCAGCAAGCCGGTTTCCTTGGAGAACGCGCCGAGGAAGGTGAAGACCGCGAGCACGAGCGCGATGAGCACGAGGTTCCGCCAGGTACTTGCGAGGCGCTCGCGCATCGCGACGTAGGCCCACAGGCCGGCGAGCGTGAACAGCGCGGCCTGGATCGTCTCGCGCTGCACCGCGTAGAGCACCGGCGTCAGGTTGATCGGAAGCAGCGCCCAGGCGGCGCCGATGGCAAGTGCAGTCCAGTCGCAGCGCGTGATGCTCAGGTCGGGCGCGTAGCGCCGGCGCCAGGCGCGCAGCAGCGCGCGCGTGAAGCCGACCAGCAGCGCGGTCGAGATGAGATGCATCACGAGGTTGGTGGCCTTGAATACGTAGGGACTCAGGCCGAAGAAGTAGCGTTCGAGCGCGAAGCCCGCGAGCGAGAGCGGGCGTCCCAGCGGGCCGGCGTCGAAGGACCACATCGCGGTCCACAGCGGTTCCCAGGCGATGCGCGGCAGCTTGAGCGCGTCGTTGTTGACGATGTTGCCGTAGTCGTCGAGCAGCCAGCCGCCGTACAGGCCGCGGAAATACACGAGCCAGGTCACGGCGAGCAGCACGGCCAGCATGAGCCACCAGAATTCTTGCCCGGCGTACCACGGCGTCTGCACCGGCGGCGCCGGTGGCGACGTTACCTGCCTAGTGTTTGTCGTCGTGGGTTTGCTTTTCTTGCGTCGTGTCATGGGCGATCCGGGAAATCAGCTTGGAAAGTCCTTTTATTTGTGGATCGTTGAGGCCGAAGCGATTGAGTCGTTTCAGCGTTGCAAGTTCCGTGCGCGCGGCGGCGAGGTTGCCGGCATTGGCCTCGCTCACGCCGAGATTGAAGTGATAGGCCGGCTCATCGGGCGACAAGTGTACCAGCGCCTTGAAAATGCCGGTCGCGGCCGCGGGATCGTGCCGGGCGTTCAGGAGATAGTTGCCGTAGATCGCCATCACGTAGCCGTTCGGGGCGCGGCCCTCGAGCGCCGCGGCGAAGACCGAGTCCAGCGCGAGCCGCGGGAACCGGCAGGGATCGTCTTCGCGGATCGCGCAATTCACCAGGCTGTTCAGCGCGGCGATGTCCTCCGGGTTGGGC
Organism: Gammaproteobacteria bacterium; assembly: GCA_050739575.1. GTDB lineage: Bacteria > Pseudomonadota > Gammaproteobacteria > JAKDMP01 > JAKDMP01 > JBOIBN01. The sequence continues at coordinate 26,896 of JBOIBN010000007.1, read as the reverse complement.
GGGCGGCGGTGCAACTGCTTCGCCATGTCCTCGAACCATTCGCGTCGGATCGGCTGATGCAAATCGTGCTCAAGCAGGATCAGGGCCGAATCCGGGAGCGTCGTCTGGCCCGGCACGCGGCGGGCGGCCTCCAGCGCGGCGCGGGCCTTCGGCGCAACGCTTGGATCCACCGTGGTGAACATCGCAAGCGTGCGCCCATAGGCATAGGTCGCGCGCGGGGATTCGGGATGCGCCTGGGCCTCGATCGCCGCCTGCAGCAAGGGGTTCGACCAGTCGAGCGAGCGCAGTGCGAGCGCGCAGGCGTAGAGCAGCACGATCGCCGCGACCGCACCGATGCGCGCGACGCGCAGGCGCCGCGATTCGACGAGCAGCAACGGCGAGAACAGCAGCAGGTAGAGACCGATCGAAGGCAGATACTCGCGGTGCTCGAACACCAGTTCGAGCGGAATGAAAGTCGCCGTCATCACCTGGCCGGCGAGGAACCACAGAATCCCGAGGCTGATGAGCGGACGGCGACGGCGCAGCGCGAGTCCCGCGGCGAACAGGATCGCGATGCCGGCCCAGGCCGGCAGTGTCGTCCACGGCGTGACCAGGTTCCGCGCAACCGGGAACGCGTCGTGGTAGAGCGTGAGTTGGCGCAGATCCGGCAGCAGCGACCAGCCGATGTAATGCCAGATCGCGCTGCCCTCGCTGAGCAGTCGCTGGCCGAGATCGAAGGAACGCGAGGCCCAGGCGCCCGGTTCGAGTGCGCCCGGCAGCAGCCACACGACTGCGCCGATGCCGGGCAGCAGAAGAAAGAGCGTGAAGTAGCCGATCATGAGCGGCGAACGCCGCCCGTCCGCACGTCGCAGGCCGAAGATCACCCACTCGATGACGAAGGCATAGAGCAGAGTGAGCGCACCGACTTCCTTGGTGAAGGCGGCGAGAGCGGTGGCGACGAGCGCCGCCGCGAGGAGCATCAGGGCGCCCGTCTTGTGTCGCGTGTCCGCGAGCAGCAGGCGCCGTCCCGCCATATAAGCGATCAGTCCGAGCAGCGTGAACGTCGCGGCGAGCGACGTCATGCGCTGCACCACGTAGAGCACGGCGGTGAGATTGATCGGCGCGAGCAGCCACGCGGCCGTTACCGCAAGCGCGACCCAGTCGTAAATCGGCGCCGGGGAAGAATACGAGCAAGCTTGCTCGCGATTGTCTTTTTCACCCTCACCCCAACCCTCTCCCGTCGAGGGAGAGGGGGTATTGCCTTGGGCGGCGGATGTGATTCCTTCCTCGCCTTGCAGGAGCGGCGGTCCCCGCCGCGAATCCCCTGTTTTCCGTTCCCGGCTTCGGGCATACGCGCCGAGCAGCAGACGCAGGAACAGGAACACCAGCACCCCGTTCAGCAAATGAATCGCGACGTTGGTGATCTTCATCGGCCCGGGTTTCATGCCGCTGAAGTAGTCGTTGAGCGCGAACGAGACCATCGAGAGCGGGCGGCCGAGCGGTCCGCTGTCACTGCTCTCGGCCGCGCGGATCAGGTTCGCGGGTGCGAGCGAGGTGATTTTCAGCGCCGGGTTATCGACGATGTTCGGGTAATCGTCGAGCAGGAACGAGCCGTAGGTGCCCGGCCAGTAAACGAGCGCCGTCGCCGTAAGCGCCACGGCGAGCCCGAGCCAGGGCAGCCAGCGGCGCTTCATGATTTGTTCGCCGTGCCGGAGGTGTGCAATTGTTCTTCCAGTGCGGCGCGCACGCGGCGGAAGGATTCACTGTACCAGCCGGTGCGATCCAGCCACCAGTCGTGCAGGCGCGCCATCGTCCAGCCGCTTTCGTGGCGCGGCGGCAGCCGCTCGTATTCGTCGAGAATCGCAAGACCCAGCCGTGGCTGGTGCGCGATGTAGAGATCGGCGGCGGTGACCAGCGCCGTGTCCGGCTTGGGATAAATCGGGAGCGCCTGTGCGAACGCGCGGAAGGCGTCCTCGGGCCGATGCTGGTGGAGCAGCAACTGTCCGCGCAGCACCAGGAATTCCTGACGCAGCGCCGGGTCGCGGGAGAAGTGCGGGTTGGCGAGCGCCGCCGCAGGAATCGCGAGCAGGCCCGCGGCGGTGAGCGGCGGGCAGGGATTCTGGGCGAGGCTCGCGCCAAATTCTCCGACGTTAGTGTAAATAAGCGGCGACCCGCCGGCGTCGTGGCCGGCGGCGTACACCACGGCGGCGAGATCGGCGGGTCGCGCAACGCCCAATTTGCAGGCCAAATCGAGCCGGCTGAGCGTAATGCTGATGCTGCCCGGCTGGGCTTGCGCGGCCTTTTTCAAGGTAGCGAGCGCGAGATCGGGGCGCCCGGCGACCGTGAGCCCCTGCGCGCCCCACACCTGGGCGCGCGATGAGTCCGGATCCTCGTGCATCCAGACGAGTGCGAGCTGCACCCCGTTGCCCCACAGATCGGCGCGCATCGCCGTCAACGCGAGCAGCACGGCGAGCGCGAGACCCGCAATGCCGGTGCGCAACCATTTGCCGCCCGGGCCGCGCACGATCCACAGTGCGAGCGGCCAGAACGCGAGCGCCGCCGGCAGATAGTTGCGGTGCTCGAAATAAAGCTCCAGCGGAATCGTGGTGGATTCGAGCAACTGTCCGGCGAAATAAAACAGGATCGCGGCGGCGAGCGCGGGGAAACGGCGGCGCACGGCGAAGGCGAAGACGATGAGCGCCACGATCAAAAGAATGCAGGGCAGTGTCGTCCACGGCGTGAGGAGGCCGGTGGAAATGCTCATTCCCGAGAAGAGGCCGCCGGTCCAGGCGTGCGGAATCACGATCAGATAGAGGTACTGCACGACCACCCGCGCTTCGGTCAGCAAGCGCATCGCGATCGTGAAGTCGCGATCGCCGATGGCGTGCGTCGCGTGGCCGAGCGGCGCAAGCAGGTAGGCGGCGAGCGCGAGCGAAGGCAGCCACAAAAAGACGATGCGAAACGCGAGCGACGGTATTCGGGTCGGGATTGGGGAAGAATACGAGCGAGCGTGCTCGCGATTTTTCTTTACAGCCTCACCGATTTGTTTTTCACCCTCACCCCGGCCCTCTCCCTGCGAGGGAGAAGGGGAATTGTTTTGGGCGGCGGTCGTGATTCTTTCCTCGCCTTGTAGGAGCGGCGGTCCCCGCCGCGAATCTCCTATCCCCGCTTCCGAATTACGCAGCACCGTCCATTCGAGCACCAGCGCGAGCAGCGGCAGCAGCAGCGCGTTCTCCTTCGAGAGCGCGCCGAGCAGCGTGCCGAACACGAGCCCGCAGATCATCAGCGCATAGCCGCTGCGCGCGCGTCCGGCGGCGAGGCGCAGGCGGCCGGTGACATAAGCGAGCAGTCCCGCGAATACGAACAGCGCCGCGAGTTCCGTCATCCGCTGCACGATGTAGAGCGTGGTCGAAACGAACAGCGGATGCACCAGCCACAGTCCCGCGCCGAGCACGCCGGCCCACATCGCGGCCTCGCGCCCGAGTCCGCGCCAGCGCGAAAGCCGCACGAGCAGCGCCGCGAGCAGCACGCCGTTCAGCAGATGGAAAAGCAGGTTGGTGAGCTTGAACGGCCACGGATTCGCCGGCCACGAATGCGCGTCCATCAGGAACGCGGCGAGCGCGAGCGGACGTCCGGTGGGTCCGGCGATGCCGCTCGTGAGATAACTCACCAGCGTCGTGACATTGTTTACCGGCCCCCAGGAGCCGAGCGCCGGGAGATTCGCCAAGTCGTCAAGCAGGAACGGGCCGGAGAGACCGGGGTAATACGCCGCCGCGGCCGCGCCGAGCAGAGCGAACAGAAAGAGCAGCGGGAGCCACGGCCGCAGGCCGGCGGGAATGCGCATCGCGGGCATTCTACTTGGGGACTCGGGAGTTGCGGCGGGCGGGTGTGGATTGTAGGAGCGGTCGTCCCGACCGCGAATGCGGCGATGGAATTCTGCACGGTCCATCGCGGCGGGGACCGCCGCTCCTACAAGAGGTGGATGGGTGAGCGTTATAGGAGCGGTCGTCCCGACCGCGAATGCGGCGGTGGAATTCTGCACGGCCCATCGCGGCGGGGACCGCCGCTCCTACAAGAGGTGGAGGGGTAAGGGTTGCAGGAGCGGTTGTCCCCGCCCTGTGGGGGTAACGATAATTCGCGGCGGAGGCCGCTCCTGCAATTAGGTTTCGCCGCGGGGCGGCGGGTAAAAAAATGGCCCGCCGGAGCGGGCCAAGTTACGCGTATACCGGGAGGTCAAACCCGGAGGAGGATTCCTGTCAGCCGCCCGTGTTCGCCACGTGCCGGCACTCTTCGGGCACGAGCGGGTAAACGTTGGCGTTGCTCACGTAGCAGATCCAGACGATGGAGCCCGCGGAAGAGGTCGGGGAAAGCGTCATGACGATATTGGCGAGCTTCTTATTGGCCTCGCACGTGATGCTGCTGGCGCCGGCCGGCCCCGGATTCGTGCAGAACGTCGACTCGATTTTTCCTTTGGAGATTTGAACGCTTGCAACATATTTGCCGACGATGCTCCCGGAAGTTGCCGCGCCCGCTACGAGGTTGCCCGCCGGCCAGTAGCCGTTGGTGTTGTAGTACTCGACCACGTCAGGCTGGAGGCCTGCGCCGAGCGAGAGGGCGCCGGTGGACTGCGCGCGTGTGGTGTAGTTGAGGTAAAGAGGAATCGCGATCGCTGCCAGGATGGCAATGATCGCGACGACGATCATCAGTTCGATCAGAGTAAACCCCTGTTCTTTGCCTTTCATTTCCAGCTCTCCACAATGTGATGGGATTGAGTGGGCCTCATGGGCTCACAGCACAGATGCAGCAAGAAGCGTGCCAATGGCGCCGCCGCCTCGGTCCGGCGCGTAAAAAATCCAGATAAAACATCGCAGCGTCAACGACTTGAAAAATTTTCCGCCCTTGTAGTAGGCCGAGCGTCGCGCGCTTTGTGCTGTAGCGCACACGAACGCAAAACGACACAAATTGTCGCCCGCCGACAATTTGTGTCACCTTCCGCCCGAAGTTTTCCCTTGTTGTAGGAGCGGCGGTCCCCGCCGCGAATGCGGCGCTGGAATTCTGCGAGGCCCATCGCGGCGGGGACCGCCGCTCCTACATGAGGAGGTGGATGTGACTCTTGTAGGAGCGGTCGTCCCAACCGCGAATGCGACGGTGGAATCTTGTAAGACCCATCGCGGCGGGGACCGCCGCTCCTACCCGATCCGCGTTACCCTTGCGTCCATGGCGAATCGCCCACCGGTTCAAATACCGGCGTCGCATTCACTCCGGCACGGACGTGCACTGCGCCGCGGACGTTACTCCGCGCCGGCGCATACCTACCTGCTCACCACCGTGACCCATGCCCGCCGACCGCTGTTCGCCGACTTTGACGCCGGCTGCATGGTCGCGCGGACGCTGGCCCACCATCACCACTCCGGTCGCGGTCAAACGCTGGCCTGGGTACTGATGCCCGATCATTTGCATTGGCTGGTCACGCTCGGTGAAACGCATACGCTGGCCGAAGCGATGCGCGCCGTTAAGTCTTATGTCGCCCGGCGTCTGAATGAACGCGACCGATGTTCCGGACGGCGGGTATGGCAGGCAGGCTTTCACGATCACGCCGTGCGTAGGGATGAGGATCTCCGCAAACTGGCCCGTTACGTCATTGCAAACCCGCTGCGCGCCGGTTTGGTCGAGCAAGTGGGCGATTATCCGTTCTGGGATGCCGCCTTTCTGTAGGAGCGGTCGTCCCGACCGCGAATGCAGCGCTGGAATTCTGCGAGATCCATCGCGGCGGGGACCGCCGCTCCTACAAGAGGAGATGGGTGTGGCTCTTGTAGGAGCGGTCGTCCCGACCGCGAATGCGGTGGTGGTAGTTGTAAGGCCCATCGCGGCGGGGACCGCCGCTCCTACAGGAAGGGCGGGGGAATCTCGATGCCGAGCTTGACGATACGGTAGCGCAGTTGGCGGGTGTTGATGCCGAGGCGGCGGGCCGCCTCGGTGCGGTTGCCGCGGGCTTCGCGGAGTGCCTTTTCGATCGCTTCGCGGCGCAAATCCTCGAGGCGCGCGGGCAGCGGCGCGGCGCCCGTGCTCGCGGGTTCCGTGCCCGGACGCGGCGCGCAACGCGGGCGGATGTCGGTGGCCTGCAAGGTGTCCCCGCTCGTGTAGGCGAGCGCGCGTTCGAGGATGTTTTCCAGCTCGCGCACGTTGCCCGGGTAGTCGTGCTCGGCGAGCGCGGCAAGCGCCTCCGGACTTAGTGCGGGCGCGGGGATGCCGGTGTCGGCCGCGATGCGCGCGAGCAGATGTTCGGCGAGGAGAGGAATGTCTTCGCGGCGCTCGCGGAGCGGCGGCACGCGCAGGCTGATGACGTCGATGCGGTAGTAGAGGTCTTCGCGGAAGCGTCCGTCGGCGACCCGCTGGGCGAGATCGCGGTGGGTCGCGGCGAGGAAGCGCACGTCCACCGGCACTTCTGCGGTCGCGCCGACAGGACGCACGCAGTGATCCTGGATCACGCGCAGCAGTTTCGCCTGCATCGGCGGCGTGAGTTCGGCGATTTCGTCCAGAAACAGGGTGCCGCCCTCGGCGCTCAGGATGATTCCGGGGCGGTCGGCGACGGCGCCGGTGAAACTCCCGCGGCGGTGGCCGAAGAATTCGCTTTCCATCAGTTCCGAGGGAATGGCGCCGCAGTTGACGGGCACGAAGGGATGGGACGCGCGTACGCTCGCGGCGTGGATGAGGCGGGCGGCGAGTTCCTTGCCGGTGCCCGATTCGCCGGTGATGAGCACCGGCGCCTGGCTGCGCGCGAAGCGCGCGATGAGCGCGCGCAGTTCGTGCATGGAGACGGCCTCGCCGAGCAGCGGACTGGCGCCGGCGGCGGTGTCGGATGCGGCGAGGCTGAGCGCGCTCGCGACGACGCGGCGCAGACGCGCGAGATCGAGCGGTTTCGCGAGGAAGTCGAAAGCGCCCGCCTTGAGCGCGGCGACCGCGGTTTCGACATTGCCGTAGGCGGTGATGACGGCGACCGGTACGCCCGGCGCTTGGTGCTGCATCCATTCGATCAGCTCGAGGCCGTTGCCATCGGGCAGGCGCATGTCGGTGAGCACGAGGTCCACGCGCTCGCTTGCGATCCGCCGGCGCGCGCCGGCGACATCGGCTTCGAGCACGGCGCCCAGGTTCATTTCCTCGAGCGTGAGGCGGAGCAGCTCGCGCAGATCCGGCTCGTCGTCCACGACGAGTACGCAGGGTTTTTGTGCCGTTACTCCAGCCATTGCGGATTCTCTGCCAGTTCGAGCCGGAAACAGGCGCCGCCGCCGGCGCGGGAGAGGGCGCTCAAGTTTGCGCCGTTCGCGTCCGCGAGTTCACGCGCAATATACAACCCGAGCCCGGTGCCGGTCGCCGCGGTGGTGGCGAAGGGCTCGAACAGGCGCTCGACGTCGGCGGGCAGGCCCGGCCCGCGGTCGCGCACCTCGATCGTCGCGCGTCCGTCGCGGCGGATGCAGACGAGTTCGACTCCAGCCGGCGAGTCGCCGTGCAGAAAGGCGTTGTCAACGAGGTTGGCGACGATGTGTTCCAGATGCACGGGATCGAAGCGCACCTCGAGATCGGCGACGGGGGTGCTCAGCTTGAGCCGGGCCGCGCGCTCGGGAACGCGTTCGCGCTCCGCGGCGATAAATTCCTCCAGCCACGCGCCGAGCCGGAACGGATACGCGCCGCCCGTTCCCGGGCGGGCGAGATTGAGGAGATCGCCGATCAGCCGGTCGAGCCGTCCGCTCTGACGGCGGATGATCTGCACCAGCCCGGTTTCGCGCGCACCGAGTCCGGGCGTCTCGGCCAGCAGTTGGCCGGCGTGGGCGATGGCGCCCAGCGGGTTGCGGAACTGGTGCGCGATGCCGGCGCCGAGCCGCCCGAGCGCGGCGAGCTTGAGCGCCTGAGCCTGCTTCGCGGCCGCATCCACTTCTTCCACGAACAGAAGACGGGCGGCGTCTTCGCCGTCGCCGAGCGGGACGGTCGTAAGCCTCACCGTCGCGCCGCCCGGCAGTTTGTGCGTGCGCATCCCTGCCTGTCCGCCAGTCTGGCGCGCGAGTTCGGCGATGGCGGCGTCGCCGATCAGGTGCCGCGCGGCAGGATTGACGAGCGTCGCCGCGCCCGCGTCATCGAGCACCACGATCCCGATGCGCAGCCGGGCGACGATGAGACGGTTGATTTCGTCCAGCCCGCGCAGTTCGAGCCGGCGTTTCTGGGCAAGCGCGAGGGTTTCGCTGAGTCCCCGCGCAAGCGCATAGGCCGCGAGCGCGAAGGCGAAGGCGGCCAAGCCGAAGAGGCCGGCCTCGGTGTAATAGATGAAGTCCAGTCCGCGGCCGAGCTGGTTGCCGAGCACGACGGCGAGCAGCGTGAGCGTCGCGAGCGAGGCGAAGAACAAGGCCCGCCGCCGGTTGTCGGCGCTCGCGGCCGCGACCGCGACGGGCGGCACGAGGAGCACGGCGAGGATGCCGAGGTTGGCGCCGATCGCCTGCACGATCACGACCGCGGCGAACAGATCGGTCAGCGGTTCGAGCGCGGCCTGCACCTGGAGACCCGGACGCTTGCGCGCGAGCGCCGCGATCACGACCAGGGCGAAGAGCAGATAGACGGCTCCGGCGGCGGAGGTGAAGAGCGGCGCCGCGACGCCGAGCACCTGCGCGAAGACGGGCACCACAGCGATGACGAGGATCGACGCCGCGAGGACCAGCCGATAGATATTGAGCAGTTCGAGCAGCCGCCAGCGCAGGTTCTGTTCGATCAGATCGGGGTCGCGCGCGGTTCCGCGTTTTGCGAAACCTCGGCCGATGGCCCAAAATAGATGGTTCTCCGCGCTGCCGCGCATGGCCCGCAACGACTCCGCTGCTCCAAAAAGCAAGGTCTCTATACCATGAATTTGCACGAATATCAGGCCAAGGGCCTGTTTGCCGAGTTCGGCATCCCGGTTCCCGAAGGCCGCGTGGCCGCGAGCGCGGACGAGGCCGAGAACGCGGCGCGCGCGCTCGGCGGCGATCTGTGGGTGGTCAAAGCCCAGGTCCACGCCGGCGGACGCGGCAAGGCGGGCGGCGTGAAGCTGTGCCGCACGCCCGACGAAGTGGGCGACGCCGCGGCCGCGATGATCGGGCGGCAACTGGTGACCCATCAGACCGGCGGCGAAGGGCTGCCGATCGAGCGGGTGTGGGTCGAGCGCGGCTCGAAGATCGCGCGCGAACTTTATCTCGGGCTGCTGGTGGATCGCACGCGCGAACGATTTGTCTTCATCGCCTCGGCGGCCGGCGGCATGGAGATAGAAGAGGTCGCCGACAAGACGCCGGAGAAGATCGTGAAGGTGGCGGTGAATCCGGCCGCGGGCTTTTCCGGCTTCGAGGGCCGGCGGCTCGCCTTTGCGCTCGGTCTCGACGGCGATCGGCAGAAGCGCTTCATAAAACTCGCCCACGCACTTTATGCGCTCGCGCTCGCGCGCGACACCAGCCTGATCGAGATCAATCCGCTCATCGTGACCGAGGAGGGTGAAATCATCGCGCTCGATGCGAAGTTGAACATCGACGACAACGCACTCTTCCGCCAGCCGGCGCTCGCGGCGATGCGCGATTCTGGCCAGGAAGATCCGGCCGAGGCCGAGGCCGCCGAGCACGGACTGAACTACGTCGTGCTCGATGGCGACATCGCCTGCATGGTGAACGGCGCGGGTCTGGCGATGGCGACGATGGATCTCATCCAGCTCGCCGGGGGCGCGCCGGCGAATTTTCTCGACGTCGGCGGCGGGGCGACGACCGAGCGGGTGACGGCGGCGTTCCGCCTGATCCTCTCCAACGAAAAGGTGCGTGCGATTCTCGTCAACATCTTCGGCGGCATCGTGCGCTGCGACATCATCGCGGCAGGCATCATCGCCGCCGTCAAGGACGTCGGCGTGTCGGTGCCGGTCGTCGTGCGGCTCGAAGGTACGAACGCGGAGGCGGGGCAGCGGCTGCTCGCGGAAAGCGGACTCGACATCCTGTCCGCGAAGAATCTGAACGAGGCCGCCGACAAGGTGGTCGCGGCCGCCCGCACGGGGAGCAGCACATGAGCATATTGATAGACAAGACGACGAAGGTCATCTGCCAGGGTTTTACCGGACGGCAGGGCACATTCCACAGCGAACAAGCGATCGCCTACGGCACGCAGCTCGTCGGCGGCGTGACGCCGGGACGCGGCGGCGAAACGCATCTGGATCGCCCGGTGTTCGACACCTGTGCGGAGGCGGTTGCCGCAACCGGCGCGACGGCGAGCATGATCTACGTGCCGGCGCCGTTCGCTGCCGACGCGATACTCGAAGCCGTGGACGCGGGCATCGCGACGGTCGTGTGCATCACCGAAGGCATTCCGGTGCTCGACATGGTGCGCGTGAAGGCCGCGCTCGCCGGCAGCGACGTGCGCTTGATCGGTCCGAACTGTCCGGGCGTCATCACGCCCGGCGAATGCAAGATCGGCATCATGCCGGGCTACATCCACAAGCCGGGGCGGGTCGGGATCGTGTCGCGCTCGGGCACGCTCACCTACGTCGCCGTGCATCAGACCACGCTCGAAGGGTTGGGTCAGTCCACCTGCGTCGGGATCGGTGGCGATCCGGTGCACGGTATGGGATTCATAGACGTGATCGCGCTGTTCAAGGACGATCCGGCGACCGAAGCCATCGTCATGGTCGGGGAGATCGGCGGCAGCGACGAGGAAGCGGCGGCGGCGTACATTCATGAGCAGGTGAGAAAGCCGGTCGTCGCCTACATCGCGGGCGTCACCGCGCCGTCCGGCAAGCGCATGGGTCACGCGGGCGCCATCGTCGCGGGCGGCAAGGGCACGGCGGAGCAGAAGTTCGAAGCGCTGGAGGCTGCGGGCGTCGCGACCGTGCGTTCGCCGGCGGAGATCGGCCGCGCCGTCAAGGCCGAGCTCGGTTGAACGCCCTCGATCAGCGTATGAAACGCGCGCGCCGGCGGTGGTCCACGTGAGCACGGTCCACATCGGACTCGCGCAGATCAACACGATAGTCGGCGACGTCGCCGGCAACATGCGGCGCGTGCTCGACTATGTCGGCGCGCATCAGAATCAGTGCGATCTCATCGTGTTCCCCGAACTCACGCTTACGGGTTATCCGCCCGAGGATCTGCTGCTGCATCCGGATATGCGCTGCCAGGTCAACGAGGCGCTCAAGCAGCTGCGCGGCGCGGTCGGCGAGGCCCGTATCGTGGTCGGACATCCCGAGTATCAGGACGGGTTGATATACAACGCCTGCTCGGTGATCGGCGCAGGCGAGACGCGTGCCGTTTATCGCAAGCGCGAGCTGCCCAACTACGGCGTCTTCGACGAGAAGCGCTATTTCACGCCCGGCAGCGAACCGGTCGTGGTGGACTTCAAGGGATTGCCGATCGGGTTCACGATCTGCGAGGACGCCTGGGTCGCGGGCCCGGTGTGCGACGCCGGGCGCGCCGGCGCACGTCTCGTCGTCAACCTCAACGCCTCTCCCTACAACGTCGGCAAACGGGCGGAGCGCGAGCAGATCATTGCCGAACGCGCACGCGAAAACGGGGTTGCCATTATCTATCTGAATCTCGTCGGCGGGCAGGACGAACTGGTTTTCGACGGCCACTCGTTCGCCGTCAACAAGCACGGCGAAATCGAGGATCGGATGCCCGGTTTCAGGGAAGACTTCGCCATCCTCAAGGTCTCGGCCGGGGTGGGCAGCCGCGGTCATTTCGGCGGACGGGCCAAATGCGACAACACCGAGCGGATTGCCGACGTCCGGCCGGCAGCGTCGCTCGATGCCGACCTCGATACCGCCACTCCGGGTGCGCTTGCGGAACCCGATGCCGATGTCTACAAGGCGCTCATGCTCGGGGTGCACGACTACGCGGTGAAGAACGGATTCAAGGGCGCACTGATCGGGCTTTCGGGCGGCGTGGATTCGGCGCTGACGCTCGCGCTCGCCGTGGATGCGCTGGGGGCGAACCAGGTCGTCGCCGTATTCATGCCCTCGCGCTATACCAGCGAACTCAGCGCCGAACTGGCCAAGGAGCAGGTGCGTCGGCTCGGTGTAAAGCTTCACGTGGTCTCCATCGAGGAGCCGTTCCAGGCCTTCGCGAGCGTGCTCAAGGACGTTTTCACGGGACTGGAGCCGGACGTCACCGAGGAGAACATCCAGTCGCGCTGCCGCGGCCTCATCCTGATGGCGATCTCCAACAAGACCGGCAAGCTGGTGCTCTCGACGGGAAACAAGAGCGAATACGCCACCGGTTACGCCACCCTTTACGGCGACATGGCGGGCGGATTCGCACCGCTCAAGGATGTGTCGAAGACGCTGATCTACCGGCTCGCGCGCTACCGCAATCACCAGGGCGACGTGGCGCCGATTCCCGAACAGGTGCTCACGCGCGAACCCTCGGCCGAACTCGCGCCGAATCAGAAGGACACCGATTCGCTGCCGCCCTATCCGGTACTGGATGCGGTGCTCGCCGGCCTGATCGAGAAGGATCAGAACGCCGACGATCTGGTGAGCGAAGGTTTCGAGCTGACGACGATTCGGCAGATCTCGCGACGGATCAAGCGTAACGAGTACAAGCGTCGCCAGGCGCCCCCCGGTGTCAAGATTTCCGCCCGCGCCTTCGGGCGCGAGCGCCGCTATCCCATCACTTCCGGCTTCAAGGCGACGCACTGTGCAGAAGACAAGGCGCAGGCCGCGGAGCGGCCGAACGGCAAGACGAAGGCAAAGACCGCCGGGTGAGCGTTCGCGCTGTCCGTTGCGCCGGACAGCACGTGAGGTCAGTGGGAGGAGGTTGCCGCCGCCGCTGCGGCCGTGGGGGATTCGAAGTTGTAGCGATAGTAGGTTTCGGCCGCCGCGGCAAGCTGATCTTCGCCGAGCGCACGATAGCCCTGCATCATGATTTTCAGCGCCGGAGTGGCCGCCGGCGTCGCCGGAAAAGTGGTCACCACGTCGGATGCGCGGTCCACCGCGGCAACCCATTGCTTGCGGGAGGCGTAGAAGCGCGCGACGCCCAGACTGAAGTTGGCGAGGCGGTCGCGCACGAATATCATCCACTGCCTGGCGCGCTGCGCGTAGGGAGAATCCGGATAGCGCACGATAAGCTGCTTGAAGGCGGCAAAGGCCTGCTCGTCGTCTATCGGATCGCGCCGGGACAGATTGGTGTGAAAGAACGAGTCGAGCGGGCCGGGTTGCAGGGCGTTCGCATAGGCCGCGCCCTTCATGAACATGGCGTAGGGCACGTAGGGACTCGCCGGGTTCTCCTGAACGAAGTCGTCGGACTGCTTGGCGACTTCGTCGGGCTGGTTTGAGCGGTAGTTGGCGTAGATCAGCTCGAGGCGCGCCTGCGTGGCATACTCGCCGAAGGGATAGGTCGAGAGGAGCTGACGCAACTGGGCGATCGCCGGTTTCCAGTTCTCTAACATGAGATTGTCTTGCGCGTGTTTGTAGAGCACGGACGCAGGCGGAATCGGTCTGGGCCCGTGATGCGCGCAGCCCGCAAGAACCATCGCGGTCACGGCCGCTACGGCCAGTGAGGAGAAGAACCGGCGCATGATGTCATCCGTTCCAGAATGGAGCATTGTATCGTGACGAGACCTTCCGGGAAGGCGGAAGTTCGTCGCCACGCCTTCGTGGCCGATGCCGGGCTCGCGGGCCTGAGACTGGACGCGGCGCTTGCCCGCTCGCTGCCCGAGTACTCGCGCGTGCGTCTGAAGCAGTGGATCGAGGCGGGAGCGGTCACGGTGGACGGCGAGCGCCCGCGTCCGCGCGACAAGCTGCGCGGCGGAGAGCGGATCGAGCTTGTCGCAACGCTCGCACCGCTGATCGCCGACGTGCCCGAGGCGATTGCGCTCGACGTGGTTCACGCGGACGGCGAGATCATCGTCGTGAACAAGCCGGCGGGTCTGGTCGTGCATCCAGGCGCGGGCAACCGCGACGGCACCCTCGTCAACGCACTGCTGCATTACGCGCCCGAACTGGAGCGCTTGCCGCGCGCGGGCTTGGTGCATCGTCTGGACAAGGACACGACCGGGTTGCTTCTCGTTGCACGCACGCCGGGCGCTCACGCGGGCCTCGTCGCAGCGCTCGAGCGCCGCGAACTGCACCGCGAGTATCTCGCCCTCGTGCGCGGCGAGGTCGTGGCCGGCGAGCGCATCGAGGCGCCGATCGGACGGCATCCGGGCCTGCGCACCCACATGGCGGTGGTGGAACGCGGCCGGGTGGCCGTCACCCATACCCGCGTGGCGGAGCGTCTGCGCGGCTTCACGCTGCTCACGGTGACGCTCGAGACCGGGCGCACACACCAGATTCGCGTGCATCTGGCGCATCGGCATACCCCCATCGTCGGCGATCGAACCTACGGCGGGCGTGCGGCCTTGCCGGCGGGACTCGCGCCGGAAACGGCCGCCGCCGTGCGCGGCTTCGACCGCCAGGCCCTGCACGCCGCGCGCCTCGCCTTCCGTCATCCGCAAAGCGGTGAGGCGGTCGCGTTTACGGCGCCGCTGCCCGGTGATTTTGCAGCCCTGCTCGAAGTCCTGCGCGGTGTCACGCGATGAATTCGCCCGGGATCGCGCCCCGCTGGGATGCGCCCCCCGGCATCCGAGCATTAACGACGACGCGTGCGGGCGGAGCGAGCGTCGGGGCTTATGCGAGTCTCAATCTTGGCGCGCACGTCGGCGACGATCCGCACGCCGTCGCGGCGAATCGCGCGCGGCTGGTGGAGACGGCACGGCTCCCGGCCGAACCCCTCTGGCTGAATCAGGTGCACGGAAACACGATCGCCGTTGCGGAGAAGTGTGCGGCGGACAGGCCCGAGGCCGATGGCGCGGTGACGCGTACGCCGGGACGTGTGCTCGCCGTGCTCACTGCCGATTGCCTGCCGGTATTGCTCGCGGCACGGGACGGAAGTGCCATCGGCATCGCCCATGGCGGCTGGCGCGGCCTCGCCGCCGGTGTCGTCGAGGCGGCGCTTGCGGCCATGCCGGTGGCGGCCGAAGAGACGGTGGCCTGGCTGGGTCCTGCAATCGGCGCCGGCCATTACGAGGTGGGAGCGGAAGTGCGGGCAGCCTTTGCGGAATCTCCCGGCGCCGACGCTGCATTCACTACCAGCGGCCGCGACGGCCATTGGTTTTGCGATCTCGCCGCACTCGCCCGCGCGCGTTTGGCCTCCGCCGGCGTGGGCGCGATCGCGGGCGGCGACTTCTGCACCTACGAGGACCGCGAACGTTTCTATTCACACCGTCGCGACGGCGAGACCGGACGAATGGCAAACCTGATCTGGATGGAAGACCATTGAAAACTACTGCGCTCGCTACATCTTTCAACAGCTCGCCGGGAACGATATTTGACGACTCTGTCAGCATAGGAACGCGCTCGTCGAATTGGGCGGACGGAGCAGGGGCGAAATGACGAATTGGGCCTGGGTGTTAATTCTCACCGGCAGCGGCGCTTTCGGCAGTGCGCTCGGAGCCGCCTTGCTCTCGCTGCTCGGCGCACGGGTGCTCGCGCGCCTGGTGCCGGCCCTGGTGAGTTTCAGTACCGGCGTTTTGCTTGGCGCCGCCTGCCTCGATCTGTTGCCCGCGGCCTTTGCCGATGCGGCGCCTGCGCGGGCGCTCAATCTCGGTCTCGCGCTGGCCGTGGGCATCCTCGCCTTTTTCGCGCTGGAAAAACTGATCCACTGGCATCACGCCCACGACGTGGCGGCGGGCGAATCCGTGCAGTCAGCCGACGACCGGGCCACGGCCGTGATGGTGCTCGCCGGAACGAGCCTGCACAATTTTCTCGCCGGGGTGCTGCTCGCCGCGACGCTGTTGGCCAATTTCAAGGCCGCGCTGGTGCTGTTCGCGGCCATCCTGGCGCACCATATCCCGCAGCAGATCGGCGACCTCTCGGTACTTCTGATGACGGGCTATCGGCGCAGCCGCGCGCTGGCGCTGACGATCGCCTCCAGTGCAGTCATGCTGGTGGGCGGAGTGAGCGCTTTCGCGGTGTTGCGCGGCGAGGGCGTGGCGCTGCCTTTCATTATGGCGGTGGCCTCGGCAAGCCTGCTTTATATCGCCGTGGCGGATCTCATCCCGCGCCTGCGCAGTCGTCATCCAGGACGCCAGTCGCTCGCGGTGGTGGCACTGGTCGCGCTCGGAATCGCGGCAATATACGTCGTAATCCGCCTGTTGCCGGGTTGAAACGGAGTGCGGCCGGCCTCACCTTGACCCCATCCGAGGTTGAATAAAGAACATGCGTCTCGACAAACTGACCAGCAAGTTCCAGATGGCGCTCGCCGACGCGCAATCCATGGCCGTCGGTCGCGACCATCCCTTCATCGAACCCGCGCATCTGTTGCTCGCGATGCTGGAGCAGGATGGCGGCAGCGTGCGTCCGTTGCTCGCCAAGGCGGGCGTGAACGTCGGCGTGCTCGAAAACAGGCTCGATGCGATTCTCGATCGCCTGCCCCAGCAGAAGGGCGCGGAAGGCGAGGTGCACATCGGCAACGATCTCAACCGCGTTCTCAACATCACCGACAAGCTTGCGCAACAGCGCAAGGACGAATTCGTCGCCGGCGAACTGTTCGTGCTCGCCTGCCTCGAAGACCGCGGCGCGGTGAGCGACGCGCTCAAGGAAGCCGGCGCGGTGAAGGGCGCGCTCGAACGCGCGATCGAGGAGCTGCGCGGCGGCGCGCGGGTGAACGATCCGAATGCCGAGGACAAGCGCCAGGCGCTCGAGAAATACACGCTCGATCTTACCGCGCGCGCCGAACGCGGCAAGCTCGATCCGGTGATCGGACGCGACGAGGAAATCCGCCGCGTGATCCAGATTCTTGCGCGGCGCACCAAGAACAATCCGGTGCTGATC
The DNA here is from genome assembly GCA_050739575.1 of Gammaproteobacteria bacterium. GTDB lineage: Bacteria > Pseudomonadota > Gammaproteobacteria > JAKDMP01 > JAKDMP01 > JBOIBN01. Next base: position 10,065 of record JBOIBN010000007.1, on the reverse strand, counting down.
GGCGAGCCGGGCGTGGGCAAGACGGCGATCGTCGAGGGACTCGCGCAACGCATACTCAACGGCGAGGTGCCGGAAGGACTCAAGGGGAAGCGCCTGCTCGCGCTCGACATGGCGGCGCTGCTTGCGGGCGCGAAGTTCCGCGGCGAGTTCGAGGAAAGGTTGAAGGCAGTCTTGAACGAAATCGCGAAGGAAGAAGGGCGCGTTGTGCTCTTCATAGACGAGCTGCACATCATGGTCGGCGCGGGCAAGGCCGAGGGCGCGATAGACGCCGGCAACATGCTCAAGCCCGCGCTCGCACGCGGCGAACTGCATTGCATCGGCGCGACCACGCTCGACGAGTATCGCAAATACATCGAGAAAGATGCGGCGCTCGAACGTCGTTTCCAGCGCGTGCTGGTGGACGAGCCGACGCTGGAGGACACGATCGCGATCCTGCGCGGACTCAAGGAACGCTACGAGGTGCATCACGGAATCGAGATCACCGATCCCGCGGTCGTCGCCGCGGCGACGCTTTCACAACGCTACATCACCGACCGGCAGCTTCCCGACAAGGCGATTGATCTGATGGACGAGGCGGCGAGCCGCATTCGCATGGAGATCGATTCCAAGCCCGAGGAAATGGATCGGCTGGAACGGCGCCTGATTCAGCTCAAGATCGAACGCGAAGCCTTGAAGAAGGAAAAGGACGAGGCTTCGAAACGCAGATTGCAGGCGCTCGAGGAAGAGATCGCAACGCTGGAGCGCGAGTATTCGGATCTGGATGAAATACTCAAGGCCGAAAAGGCGGCGCTGCAGGGCGCCGCCGACGTCAAGGAAAAACTCGAACGTGCGAAGACCGAACTCGAAGCCGCGCGCCGCGCCGGGGATTTGAGCCGGATGTCCGAGATCCAGTACGGCCGCATTCCGGAACTGGAGAAGCAACTCGCCGAGGCCCAGAGGCATGAAAGCAAAAGCGAGAGCGAGGCGCCGAGGTTGCTGCGCAACAAGGTGACGGAAGAGGAAATCGCCGAAGTGGTGTCGCGCTGGACCGGCATCCCCGTCGCCAAGATGCTCGAAGGCGAAAAGGAAAAGTTGCTGCACATGGAAGAGGCGCTGCATCAACGTGTGGTCGGTCAGGACGAGGCGATCGCAGCCGTCGCCAACGCCGTGCGCCGCTCGCGCGCCGGATTAGGCGATCCGAACCGCCCGAACGGTTCGTTCCTGTTCCTCGGTCCGACCGGCGTCGGCAAGACGGAGCTCTGCAAGGCGCTCGCCGCGTTTCTGTTCGACACCGAAGAGGCGATGGTACGGATCGACATGAGCGAGTTCATGGAGAAACATTCGGTCGCGCGCTTGATCGGGGCGCCGCCAGGCTACGTCGGCTACGAGGAGGGCGGCTACCTCATCGAGGCCGTGCGCCGCCGGCCGTATGCGGTGATCCTGCTCGACGAAATCGAGAAGGCGCATCCGGATGTCTTCAACGTGCTCTTGCAGGTGCTCGACGACGGCCGGCTCACCGACGGCCAGGGCCGCACGGTGGATTTCAAAAATACCGTTGTGGTGATGACCTCAAACCTGGGTTCGGATGTCATTCAACGCATGGCGGACGCGGATGACTACGCGGCAATGCGCGACGCGGTGCTCACAATCGTGCGCGAGAACTTCCGCCCCGAATTCATCAATCGCGTGGACGATGTCGTCGTGTTTCATCCGCTCGATCGCACGCAGCTCCGCGCCATCACCGACATTCAGATCGGTTATCTGCGCCGCCGGCTGGAGGCGCGGGACATGAGGCTCGAAGTGAGCGAGGCGGCTCTCGACAAGTTGGGCGAGGCGGGCTTCGATCCGGTATACGGCGCGCGTCCCTTGAAGCGTGCGATTCAGCAGCAACTGGAAAATCCGCTGGCCGAGGCGATCCTTTCAGGCCGCTTTGGCCCCGGCGATGGTGTGCGCGTGGATGCCGGCGAGGGTGCGCTTGCTTTTTCCCACGCAGACGCAGGATTCTAAGGCATAAAGGACGCCGTTAAAGTCCCTCGTACGAGTGCGAGGGGGAATGCGGCGCAGGGGCGGGCGGCTTCGACATGGCGTAGAAGACCAGCCCGAGCACCGTGCCCCATATGATGTGCAGGATAAACATACTGAACAGCGGGTGTATGCCCATGTTGAGGCCGAAGAAACCGGCGCCTGCGAGCGGCATCACGATCACCATCATCAATACCCAGGCGCACACGGCGAATACGATGGCCATGGCCCAGGTAGCGAAACCCGTATGCGGGCGTACGGCCGCGGCGAGGAGTCCGAAAAGAATGCCCCACAGTAACGTCCCGATCGCGAAATGATAGGCCCACCCGATCCAGATCCAGGTCGGCGAGCCGATCACGCGGTGCGAGATCATGGTCAGCATGCCGATGATCTGGGGTTGCGGGCTGAGATCGGCGGCGACGTACATGGCCAAGGCCAAAATGAAGGTGGCGCAAAAGCCGCTGGCGATACCTTTGAAGACGCTTTTCATCACCGGTTACCTCTGGTTTTTGCGGTGGCTGAGTGACGTGCCGTCACGTGGGTTCGAATGCTCGAATCCACCTTACACCCGGTGGCCTTGAGAATACCAGCAGCCGGCCCGGCGTCGCTGCTCGCGCGGCATTTTGAGACAGGTTCTACGCGTAGATTGAAGCTGCCGTCGCCGGCGTGTTTCCGGCGAGCGGGCTTTCTATGCGGCGGATGAATTCGGCGATCAGCCGTTCGTAGAGTCTGTCGCCGAGACAGGCGTCCTCGACGTCGGCGTCGAGATTTGGATTGTCGTTGATCTCGATAACCACGGCGCGATCGCGCAGCTCCTTGATGTCCACTCCGTAGAGTCCATCGCCGATCAGGCGCGCGGCGCGACACGCGGTCTCAACCACCTCGCGCGGCGCAGCCTCGATCGGCACCGTCTCCCAATCGCCTTCGCGCGTCTTCTTGCCTGAATGGTCGTAGATCTGCCAATGCTTGCGGGCCATGAAGTATTTGCACGCATAGAGCGCTTCGCCGGCGAGTACGCCGATTCTCCAGTCAAAGGGCGTGTAGAGGAACTCCTGCGCGAGCACGAGTTCGGAGTTTTTGAGAAGCGTGGCGCCGATTTCCGCGAGCGCATCCGCATCGTCGGCTTTGAATACGCCGCGCGAAAACGAACCGTCGGGCATCTTGAGCACGATGGGGAAGCCGAGTTCGCGTCCGGCGTCGGCGAGCGTCTCGCGGCTCAGGATCAAGGTGCGCGGATGGGCGATACGGTGCCTGGCGAGGAGTTCGGCGAGATACACCTTGTTGGCGCAGCGCAGGATCGAATCGGGATCGTCGATCACCGGGATGCCTTCGTCCCAGGCGCGCATGGAGAAGGCGAAACTGTGGTGGTTGATCGCCGTCGTTTCGCGGATGAACAGCGCATCGTATTCGGCGACGCGCGGATAGTCGCGCCGGGTGATGAGTTCCACGTTGACCTTCATGCGCCGCCCCGCGCGCGTGAGCCGGCCGAGCGCGCGGCGATCCGAGGGCGGCAGTTTTTCCTCCGGATCGTGGAGCACCGCGAGATCGTAGCGGTAGCGGCTGGCCGGATGCGAACCGCGGCGCCAGCGGCGGCCGACGAAACGGCGGAAGCCTTCGAGAAAGTTGTCGCGTTCCGCTGCCGGCAGACGGCCAAAGGGCACGAGTGCGAGGCGGCCGATCCGCCAGCCGTCGCGCTGCGCGAGTTCGATGCGCAGGATCGGTGCCGGGAAGCGTTCGAAAAGCTGTCGGCAGAGTTCGCCTCCTCCCGCAAGCGGACTGAAGCCGAAGTAGCTGTAGAAGACCAGACGATCGGACGCGGGCTGCTCGCGGATCAGGCGTGGCAGCAGGCGCGCGAAGTTTTGCGTCGCAAGCCCATAGATGGCCTTGCGTGAAAGATCCTCGATCGTGCGCACGCTTGGGATGACGCGTTCGCCGCGTGCCTCGGCAAGCAGCGAGCAGTAGTATCCGGTCGCGAGATAGCGGTAGCTCGGCGAGAGGTTCACGACCAGCGTGCCGTGCGCCGCATGGTCGCGGGCCGCAAGATAGTCCGCCGGTTCCAGCATGGCAACGCCCGCCGGCCAGTCGCCCGGCGGGCGTTCGGCGGCGCACATGACGATGAGCGGTTCAGCCACGGGCGCGCGGCTGCGACACGAAAAGCGCAGCCTGCAGACCGGCCCGACCGTAGCGCGTCATGCGCGCGAATTCCCGGTGCAGGATCGGCATGTTGAGCGAATCGACGATGGTCTCGCCTTCATCGCTGTCCACGTAGGGGTCGTGGACGTAGACGAAGCGCTCGTCGTAGCCGGTGACGACAACCCAGTGCGGGGCCTTCTCCTCGTAGATGCGGTACGAGCTGATCAGCACCACCGGGATCTCGCCGGCGTCCGCGCGCCGCATGAGTTCGGCGGGCGCTAGCGAGCCGCGGTGAATCGGCGTATCCAGACGTTTGAGTTCGCGGATGAAGCCTTCCTGGACCAGCCGGATCACTTCTTTCTTGACCGGATCCCGCACGGAATCGGCGAAAAAACTCCGTCCCGCGGAGGTATAAAGCTCTACGGCGAAGCCGCGCTTGAGCGCCGCGAGCGCGAGACCGAAGGGCGTGCAGCCGCCGATGCCCGACGTCATGAACACGGTGGTGGATTCGCGCCACAATTCGATTTCCAGCGCGCGATTCATCGTCAGATCGGGCGCGAGCGCCTTCATCGCCATCATCAGCGCCGCGGGGCCGCAGGTGAATTCCAGAGTCTGGCGGTAATAGGGCACGCGCATCGGACGCGGTGCAAGTTCGTGACCAAGCGGTTTCTCGAAGCGCAGCGCGGGCTCGTTGTCGTCGTAGTAGTCGGCGACCGTTCCGATCGGCCGATAGCCTCTCGCGCGGTACAGCTTGATTGCGGGTTCGTTGTCCGTCCGCACTTCGAGGCGCATGGCGACGCAGCCGTTTTTTAGTGCCGCATCCTCGGCCGCGTCGAGCAGGGCGCCGCCGGTGCCGAGTCCCCTGAATGGCTGATTCACCGCGATCGAGTACACGCGCGCGTTCGCGATGGCGCGGCTGAACAGGACAGTGACGTAGCCGATCACCTCGCCTTCGCTTTCCGCCACCAGCGTTTGCCCCCGCGCGCGCATCAGGAGATAGCGGAGTTGGCGGCGGCTCAGACGGTCTCCGGTAAAGGCGCTTTGCTCGAGGGCGACCAGGGCATCGAGATCGCCGGTGTTCGCCGCGCGGATACCGGGCCGGAGCGTCGGCCTGCTTTCGGTTTGTCTTTGGGGCGTGTGCAGGGTAGCAGCGGACATGCCGACATTGTAGGGCCTGCCGTGCCATCCGCTCGCCGCGCAGGCGTCCATAAGTGCCGTGGGCCCGCGTCCGTTTGGAAGTTGGCTTGCGTTATTCTGTAAACATGAAATGCGCAGTGTTCATTCGGGCGGTCTCATTCGATCGCTGCCCAACCGCTTTGATCCTCGCCGCAGCGCTGACCACGGGTTTCGCATCGGCGGCTGCTTCGACGGCAGCCCCGGTCGCTGCGCCCGCGGAGGTGACCCGTTTCGTGATTGCGCCGGGCGGGACGCCGATCATGGGCCACGGCGGCAGGTTGATGCGTTTCCGGGTGGCGGTCGAGCAGGGCATTCCGACGCCGACTCCCGCCGCGTTCGCCGCCGCCGTAGTTAAAATCCTCAGCGATCCGCGCAGCTGGACCGCCGGCGGGCTGTGGCGGTTTCAGCGCGTAGGGCCACGGACGCATGCCGACTTCACCATTTATCTGGTGACGCCGCGCACCCGTGAGCGGATCTGTGAAGAGGGCGACGACGACCTTTACACCTCGTGCCGCATCGACGGCCACGTGGTGATCAACCTGGATCGCTGGCTATACGGTGTCAGCAATTACCCCGCGCCCATCGGAGTATACCGGGCGTACCTGATCGATCATGAAACCGGGCATGAGCTGGGACACGGGCACGTGCTGTGTCCCGGGCCGGGAAAGCCGGCGCCGGTGATGGAACAACAAACGCTCGGGTTACACGGCTGCGTACCGAATTCGTGGCCGTATCCCGATGGCAAGTACTACACCGGGCGGCCCGGCGTCTATCACGATCCGATTCCAAAACATCCGTAACGCACGCATGAAATCATCCCTGCTGGATGTAAAGACGGTTCTGGAGGAACTGGTGCGGATACCCTCGGTGAGCAGCGTCTCGCCCGAGTTCGACACGCCCAACCGCGCGCTCATCGAACGGATCGCCGATTACTTCGAGGGTCTGGGCTGGCAAACCGAAATCATGGATCTGTCAACGCCCGGCAAGGCCAATCTGGTCGCAACGCTGGGCGCGGGCGAGGGCGGACTTGCGCTGGCCGGGCATAGCGACACCGTGCCTTTCGACGCCGATGCGTGGAGCAGCGATCCGTTCCGTCTGAGCGAACGCGATGGCCGTTTGCACGGCCTCGGCGCGGTGGACATGAAAGGTTTTATCGCCGTCTGCATCGTGCTCGCCTCGCGGATTACGGCGGCGCAGCTCGCGCGTCCGCTGCACGTCGTCGTCACCGCGGACGAGGAAAGCCGCATGGACGGCGCGCGCCTGCTCGTCGAGAACGGACGCCCGCGGGCCGGCTACTGCATCGTCGGCGAGCCGACCGACCTCAAGCCGGTGCGCATGCACAAGGGCGTGCTGATGGAGGCGCTGGTTGTCGAGGGCGGCAGCGGCCATTCGAGCGACCCGGATGCGGCGCCCAACGCGCTCGAAGGGATGTCGCGGCTGCTTGCAGCCTTGATCGAGTGGCGAGGGGAAATGAAGCGCGACCATCACGCGCCGGATTTCGCCGTGCCCCACCCCACGCTCAATCTCGGTTATCTGCACGGCGGCGATAATCCTAACCGCATCTGCGCGCAGGCCGAGTTGCATATAGACCTGCGACCAGTTCCGGGGATGCAGCTGGAGGAGTTGCGCGATGCGCTCGATCGGCGGATGCAGTGCGCGCTCGAAGGCAGCGGGTGCAATTACCGGCGCCGTTCGCTGTTCGACGGCATCGCGCCCTTCGAGACGCCGCGCGAGAGTCGTCTGGTGCGGCTGACGGAAGAGCTGACCGGTGTGCGCGCACACGCGGTCTCGTTCGGCACCGAGGCCGGATTCTTCACCGAGATGGGAATGGAAACGATCGTGCTCGGTCCGGGTCGGATCGGCGAGGCGCACAAGGCCGATGAATACATTGAAGTCATGGCGCTGGCCGAAGCCGAAAAGCTGTTCGGCAAGATCATTGAGCGGCTGGTCTGCCGTTAGTGGCGTTCCGGTAGCCGGACGCTGGGAAAAAGGGCCGGCGAGAGTTCGCCCGCCGGCCCTTTTCGAGAGTCTTTTCTTACCAGTCGAGTCCCAGCGCCTTGCGGGTCTTCGCGTTCGGATAGCCGGTGACCTTCATGCCGTTCTTTTTCTGAAACGCCTTGATGGCATCACGCGTGGTCTGGTCCCACATGCCGGTGGCCTTGACGGGGAAACCCTTGGCAGTCAGGGCCTGCTGCAGGCTTTTCATTTGCGCCTGGGTGTAGTTGTGATATTGGCCATGATTGAGCATGGCTTCCTTGTTTGTCTGCGTGCCCGGACTGCTCGCGGCGGTCGCCGCAAGTCCGAGCGGAGCAGATGCGAATCCGAAGACGAGCAAGCTCGCGATCAGGACATGCCTGATTTTCATAACGATCCCTCCCTAAAAGGTCTGTGATGGTTTGTTAAGTAATGCCGCTACATAACGGCACTTTTACGATACCCTGCCGGCGGGGGCCGGTGCAAGTACGGTTACCCCCGTATTGCGTGATACCCTGCACTGTTGAAGTCGCGGCACGGCCGGTCTCGACGATCCATGAACGACACGAAGCTGACCGGCACCGAACGACGGGCCGCCGCCTCGCTGGCGGGCATTTTCGGCTTGCGGATGTTTGGGCTGTTTCTGCTCTACCCCGTGTTTGCGCCCTACGCCCGCCATCTCGCCGGTGCGACGCCGCTCCTGATCGGACTCGCGCTCGGCATCTACGGACTTACCCAGGCGGGACTGCAATTGCCGTTCGGCATCGCCTCCGATCGCTTGGGCCGCAAGCCCGTCATCACCCTCGGGCTCGTGCTCTTCGTCGTCGGCAGCGTGGTGGCGGCGCTGGCCCATGGCATTGGCGGGATCATTATCGGCCGTGCCGTGCAGGGTGCCGGCGCGGTGGGGGCGGCGACCCTTGCGCTGACCGCCGATCTCACCCGGGTGGAGCAACGCACGAAGGCGATTGGCATCATCGGCATCGGCATCGGTCTGGCCTTTGGTCTTGCCGTAATTGCCGGTCCGGTGGTCAACGCCAGGGTAGGGCTCGGAGGAATCTTCTGGTTGACCGCGGCGCTGGGGCTTGCGGGACTCGTGGTGCTCTGGAGCACGGTGCCGACGCCGCTGGTCTCACGACGCCACCGCGAAACCGAGCCGATACCGGCGCTGGTCGGGCGGGTTCTCGCCGACCGCCAGTTGATCCGGCTTTACGGCTCCATTTTTGCGCTGCACGCCATGCTGGCGGCGCTGTTTCTGGTCATCCCGCTGCTACTGCTGCGCGTGCCGGGGCTCGATGCGGGCAACGAGTGGATGTTTTACCTCCCGGTGCTTGCGATCGGCCTCGCGCTCATGCTGCCGATGGTGATTTACGCCGAAAGCCGCCGGCGGATCAAACCAGTGGCACTCACCGCCATTCTCGCGCTCGCCGCAACAGCGTTCGCGCTCGGATTCCTGCCGGCGGAACTGATTCCGCTGGGCGTGGTGCTGGTTGTCTTTTTCGGCGCCTTCACGCTGATGGAGGCGCTGCTGCCTTCGCTGGTCTCGCGGCTCGCACGTCCCGAGGCCAAGGGCACGGCGCTCGGCGTGTATTCGACCTCGCAGTTCCTGGGCATTTTCGTGGGTGGCCTGGTGGGCGGTTGGCTTCAGGGCCGTTTCGGTGCCGTCGGCTTGTGTGTTTTCGTTGCCGCCATCGGACTGTTGTGGCTGCCGCTCTTCGCGACGCTCGCGATGCCGCGCGCACTGGCCAGCCGGATGCTTGCGGTCAGCGTGCATGACAACAGCGAGGCCCAGCGCCTGACCGCGGCTCTGGAAGCCGTGCCCGGCGTTGAGGAGGCGGTGGTCTTCGGCGACGATGGCGTCGCCTGTCTGCGGGTGAATCGCGCGCTGCTCGACGAAGCCGCACTCGCGGCCGCGGTCGGGCGCACCTGAATTGTGCGCGGCGGCTTTGGTTAGAATGGCGTTTCCCGAATCGGGTAGAGGCGGATGGCGACACGCGGCGTGAACAAGGCGATTCTGATCGGCAATCTGGGCGCGGATCCGGAGATGCGCTATACCCAGGGCGGCAAGGCGGTCGCGAATCTGCGCATTGCCACCAGCGAACGCTGGAAGGACAAGCAGACGGGCGAGCAGCAGGAGCGTACCGAGTGGCATCGGGTGGTGCTGTTCGGCAAGCTCGGCGAAATTGCCGGCGAATACCTCAAGAAAGGTTCGCAGGTCTACCTCGAAGGACGCATCCAGACCCGCAAGTGGCAGGGGCAGGACGGCCAGGACCGGTATTCCACGGAAATTGTCGCCGATACGATGCAGATGCTCGGCGGCCGCGGCGAAGGCGGCGGCGGGCGCGCGGATTACGAACGCAACCAAAGCGCCGACGAGTCACCGCCCGCGATTGACAGCAGCGGCCCCGATCTCGAAGACGACGATATTCCCTTCTGAAGGGCTGCCGGCTTATCTGCCCGCTTCTCGATAAATAGTCTTGTACGAAACCGTCTGAGAACAGTACGTTCGTCAGATTTCGTCGTGGCGGTCTTTGTGTGCAACCGGAAAACCGGCGACCGGAATCTTCAGTGAACGGTGTTCGTTTGCCCCCTGTTCCAGTCGTTTCTGCGCGCGAAAGACCGGTCGTGGCAGGAAATGCAGATGGAGTGCGAATGCCGCGATGCCGAATGTGGCACCGGCGGCGAGATCAATCGCCACGTGCTGGCGGGTGGCCAGTGTGGAGTAAAGAATGCCCAGGCACCAGCATCCATTAAGCATACGCACGAGTGCTGGCGCCCTAATCC
>JBOIBN010000006.1:0-52928 GCA_050739575.1 Gammaproteobacteria bacterium | reverse complement strand
TCGGCCTGCTTCAAAATGCCCATGATCTGACTGTCGCTGAATCGAAACTTCTTCACGTAGAACCTCCTCGCTCCAATAAGAGAAAATTCTACTTCTGAATACCGCTACTTTCGGGGGGGATTACCATCCCTACAATCAATGCGGGCTCAATGGGATCAGCATGAACTACCCTCGTTTCCGAGCTATCCCGGGTGTCGGGGACATCTAACAAAGGGGGCAATAGTCTCCGATGGAGATGTTCGATGTCGACACGGAAACATTACACAAATGAGTTCAAGATTGAGCCCATGCGTCGAGGATAGCTCAGGGATCAGCGCTCTCTTACGAGGTCATAACTGGATTGCGGCTTACTGCGCGACGCCGAGTTTTTTGGCTTGCTTCTGATCGGCTTCGAGTTGCTTGCGTAATGACTGCATCTGTTCGCGGCGTCCGGGTGATAGATTCGGCGTTTCCAGGCCCAGGCGAAGCTGGATGATGGCGAACCTGTATTGGCCGCGGCCAGCGAAATAGTTTGCCATTGAAAGATAGGACAAGCCCTGATTGCCCGATTTGTCCGCGGCCGAGCCGAGGAGCTGGTAAAGGTCGGGGTCGTATATCGGATCGTTTCCGTCGAGTTGCGCAAGCGGGAGTAACACCGCCACTGTCTGACCAAATTTGTTGGCATTGAACAGCGCGCGGGCATAGGTCATGGCGGTCGGGAGACTGGGAGCGTAAAGCGCATTGTCCTGTGCGAGCGCCTCCAGTCCCGCCTTGGTTTGACCGGCTGCGATCATGGCTTCGGCCAGCGCCAGTTGTAGCGCGATATTGTCGGAGTGTGCCGCCGCGAGCGGCTTGATGAGCGCGAGCGCCTGTTTGCCTTCGTTCAATTGCGTAAGACAGAGCACCTCGCCATACACCGCGGCTTTGCGATACCAAGGGTCGCTCCGCACTTTCGACTGGGTGCGGAAGTAAACGAGCGTTGCGTCGAGGTCGTCGCTGGTGAGCACGCGGATTCGCGCTTTCATCAACGCGTAGTTGGGATCTTCCGGCGCCGCCATGACGTGGAGATTCTTCGCGCGTTCCTCGGCTTCCGATATGCGTGTGAGATCGAGCGGATGATCGCTCAGGAATTCCGGTATCTGGTAACCCTGCAGGGCATATTCCTGTTCCATATATTCGAAGAATTCGATCATCCCCTGCGGATTGAAGTGGGCGCGGGCGAGAATCGAGATGCCGACCCGATCCGCCTCCATCTCGTCCGCGCGGGTGTAGTTGACTGCGCGCTGGGTGACTCCGCCTTCGGCGCCGGTGATCGCGCCGGCGGCGAGATCCGGGTTGGCCGCTGCGACGGCAATCGCACCGAGCAGGATTGCGAGATCTATCAGGTTGTTGTAATGCGAATCCGCCACCTCGCGCGCGATGTGCCGCTGCACGACGTGTGCGGTCTCGTGCGCGAGCACGCCGGCCAGTTCGTCCTCGCTGCGAGTGGCCTCGATGAGTCCGGAGTTGACGCCGACGAAGGCGCCAGGCAGGGCGAAGGCGTTGATTTCTGGATCGAGCACGGCAAAGTAATGGAAGGGTTCGTCGGGGCCATTGGCGACGGAAGAAAGCCGGTGGCCGAGATAATCCGCATAACTGGCGACGAGAGGATCGTTCAGTACGCCGCCTTCCTCCTGGATCTCGTAGTAAATCTGGCGTCCGATGAATTCGGCCTTCCATAGCGGGAACGCGCCGCCGCCGGCCAAGCCGAGCTTGGGCAGGTTGAGGTTGAAGACATCCTGGCTCGATGTCGCCGCGGCGGCGGCCGAATCAGGTACCGGCGCTCCCGCCGCGGCTACGCCCGGCAGCAGCCCGAAAACGAAAGCGATGAGAAAAGAGGCTAGGCGCATAAGGCAATCGTACAAGCCCTAAAAGCTTGGACCGGCGCGTCAGACATTTTACGCCCGGGTCAATGCGGGCGGCAGCCGTCCGCGCGCGGCGCGCCAAGCCGTGATTACGCGCACAGGTTGTACGCCCCGCCCGGCAGCGCCTTGCGGCGCGCCGTTTGCGTGCTGCCAGGCAAGCGCCGCGAGCACGCGCAGCGGCGGCGGCAGCAAACGCGGTTCCGGTACAGTTCCACGCAGTCCGTCACGGGCGGCCGCCGCGATTCCGGGGCGGGTTTCGTCACTGGTAGAACTCAACGCAAGTACCCGTGCGAGTCCCATCGCTATGCCCAATCGGGCGAGCGGCGCCGAACCGGTGTCGGCGGTTGTGAATAGCTGCGACAGGACAAGTGCGAGACGTGCATACCCGCGTTCGGCAAAAAGCCGAGCTGTCGCCAGGTCCTTCACGGGCCCCTCGAGCAGGATCAGTTCGAACCCGGTGAGGAGATCGCCCAGCGCCACTACGGGTGGTGCGATGCCGGTCGCGGCAATCAGTTGGGTGGCGGGGTGAGCCGGGCGACCGGAGTCGAGGCGCGTCAGCTCGTCGCGCCACCATCCGAGCTTGGTGCGGGCGATGTCTAGATCGCGAAATCGCGTCGCAACGGTTTCCAGTTCGACATAGAGCGCCCCCGTTGCCGTGACCGCCGGTCGCAGCGCGGGGGCGGTGAAGAGCGCCGCCAGGGCGAGGTCTTCTCCCGGCGCGGCGAGCCGTTCGCGGCACCAGGCGCGGGCGTTCGCAGGATCGGCCGTGCTCACGTCCCGGTTAGGGCCGGCAGATGAGGACACGGCCGAGTTTCGCCACCGTCGGCACATAAAACTCGGGTTGCGGATTCCAGCGCGCAACCTCGGCGGCGGGCGGTGCATAGCCGAAACCGGCGATGACGACGCGCATGGCCGCGGCGCGGGCGGCCAGCACGTCAATCTCGGCATCGCCGACGTAAATCGTCTCGCCGGGTTCGACGCTGGCACGCTCGCAGGCGGTAAGCAGCGGCAGGGGATCGGGTTTTTTCCGTGCGAGGCTGTCGCCGCCGATGACGCAAACCGGCGCCGGTGCAAGGCCAAGTGCGACGACGATGGGCTCGACGAGGCGGATGGGTTTGTTGCTGACGACGCCCCAGGCGATGCCGCTCTCGGCAAGCTCAGCGATAAGTGGTTTGAGGCCCGAAAACACGCGTGTTTTCACGACTGGCGCCTCGCCGTAATACGCGAAGAGCCGTTCCAGCAGGCGTTCCATATCGGCGTCCGCGGGTGCGGCACCGTCGAGGCCGGCCCGAAGCAAAGCGCGGGCGCCCGAGGAAACGAGGCTGCGAACCGTCGTCAGCGCGAGCGGGGGGCGGCCGATCTCGGAGAGCGCGAGATTGACGGCCCGGGCGATATCGGGTGCGGTGTCGGCAAGCGTGCCGTCGAGATCGAAGAGAGCCAGCCGTAATGGCATCACGTGCTGCGGCGATAGGCCGCGAGATAGTTCACGGCGACGTCGCCGCCGAGCCGGGCGGATTGGCGCCAGGGATCATATTGGAGCCCGCTGATTTCAACGAGTTCGAGTCCCGCCGCGCGGGCCCAGGCGTCGAGTTCGGACGGGCGGATGAAACGTTCGTAATCGTGGGTCCCGCGCGGGACCAGCCCCATGAGGTATTCGGCGCCGACGATGGCGAGCGCATAGGCCTTTAGGGTACGGCTCAACGTCGAGAAAATCGCGATGCCCCCCGGCTTCAACAATTTGGCACAAGCCGCAACGACGGAGGCGGGATCGGGCACGTGCTCCAGCAGTTCCATGCAGGTCGCGAGATCGAAACAGGCAGGTTTTTCGGCGGCGAATTCCTCGGCCGCGATCTCGCGGTATTCGATGTTTCGCCCGGATTCGATGCTGTGCAGGTGCGCGACTTCGAGCAACCGCGGGGAGAGATCAATGCCGGTCACCTGCGCGCCGTCGGCGGCGAGCGCCTCCGTGAGGAGGCCGCCGCCGCAGCCGACGTCCACTGCGCTTGCATTTGCGAGCATGGCGTGACGACGCACGAAGTCCGTGCGGGCCGGATTGATATGGTGCAGCGTGCGGAATTCGCCCTGCGGATCCCACCAGCGCGAGGCGAGCGCGGAAAAATGCGCCAGTTCCGCGCTGTCTGCGTTGCGTTCAAACATCCCGGCTGCCGGCAATTCGCTCGCGCCATTCTTGCAGACTCGCGCGGAGCGCCGCTTCGTTCAACGCCTCGATGCGGCCGTTCGCGACTCGCCGTTCGCCCGCGACCCAGACGTCGCTCACGTCGCGGGCGGAGCTTGCGTACACGAGTTGCGAGAGTGGGTCGTAAACCGGTTGGAGGCGTGTCGCGCCGAGATTGACGGCCGTCATGTCCGCCCACTTGCCGGTCGAGAGGCTGCCGATGTGTTCGGCGAGTCCGAGCGCGCGCGCGCCGCCCAGGGTCGCCGCATGGAGCACCGCGGCCGCGCCGAACGCGGACGCATCGCCCGCGACGCCCTTGGCGAGGAGCGCCGCCGTGCGCATCTCGTCTATGAGATCGAGATCGTTGTTGCTGGCGGCGCCGTCACTGCCGAACGCGACATTGACGCCGGCATCGAGCAGCCGGGCGACGGGACAGAATCCGCTCGCTAACTTGAGGTTGGATTGCGGGCAGTGGATGACGTTCACCGCGTGATGCGCGAGCAGATCGAGGTCCTCGTCGTTGACCTGCGTCATGTGTACGGCGGAAAGTCCGGGCCCGGCAAGACCGAGGGCCGCAAGACGCGCGAGCGGGCGTATGCCGTGCTGCGCGATGCTTTCGCTCACCTCGTTCGCGGTTTCGTGCAGATGCGTCTGCACCGCGAGACCCGTTTCGCCTGCGTAGCTCGCGATGCGCACGAGCGTCGCCGCGTCCACGCTCCAGGGTGCGTGCGGCGCGAGCATGAAGGAGACGAGCGGGTGTGCGCGCCAGTCGTCGCGCAGCGCGAGCCCGCGTTCGAGGTATTCCTGAGGTTTGTCCGCGTAACGGCTCGGAAAGCCGATGACGATGATGCCGGAGACGATGCGCATTCCCAAGGTCAGCGCGGATTGAATGGCGGCCTCTGGGAAGAAGTACATGTCGGCGAAGGTGGTGGTACCGCCCGAAAGCATTTCGGCTGCGGCTGCGAGCGCGCCATCACGGACGAACTCAGTGCCAACCCAACGCGCCTCCGCCGGCCAGATCCGTTCCTTCAGCCAGGTTTCGAGGGGGAGATCGTCGGCGTAGCCGCGCAGCAGCGTCATCGCTGCGTGCGTATGCGCATTCACGAAACCCGGGATCAGAAGATGTTCGGGCAGATGAATCGTTTCGCCGGCCTCGATCGTGCGTTTGGCCTCTGCCGCGGGCATCAGCGCGACGATCCGTCCGTCGGCGACGACGACGGCATGGTCTTCGAGGACGCCGGGCGGATCGACCGGCGCGACCCAACGGGCGCGAATGACAAGCTCTGCCTGCATCGGCTAATTATAGGTTGTAGATAAGCGCTCGCCTTTTCCCGGCGATTTGTCCGTCCGGCGCCGCATGAAAAGGGCCCTACATGGTAAAATTACGCATCAACCAAGTGCTTGAAAACAAAGGTTCGACCATGGCCGAATTCGCCCGCGAGCTATCCCGCATCACCCTCGAAGAGGAGATGCAGCGCTCCTACCTCGATTACGCCATGAGCGTGATCGTGGGCCGCGCGTTGCCGGATGTCCGCGACGGTCTTAAACCCGTGCATCGGCGGGTGCTCTACGCCATGAAGCAGCTCGGTAACGACTACAACAAGGCCTACAAGAAGTCGGCCCGCGTGGTCGGCGACGTGATCGGCAAATACCACCCGCACGGCGACACCGCCGTGTACGACACCATCGTGCGCATGGCGCAGCCGTTTTCGATGCGCAACGTCCTGGTGGACGGGCAGGGCAACTTCGGTTCGGTGGACGGCGACGCGCCGGCTGCGATGCGTTACACCGAAGTGCGTATGACGAAGCTCGCGCACGAACTCCTCGCCGATCTCGACAAGGACACGGTGGATTTCCAGCCCAACTACGACGGTTCCGAAAGCGAGCCGCTGGTGCTTCCGACGCGCGTGCCGAATCTGCTCGTCAACGGTTCCTCCGGCATTGCGGTCGGCATGGCGACCAACATTCCGCCGCACAATCTCGTCGAAACGGTGAATGCCACGCTCGCGCTGCTCGACGATCCCGAAATCGGACTCGAAGGCTTGATGGAACACCTGCCAGGTCCGGATTTCCCGACCGCCGGCATCCTTTCAGGGCGACGCGGCATCGTGGAGGCCTATCGCACCGGCCGCGGGCGCATCTATCTGCGCGCACGCACCCTGACCGAGGAGGAATCTCGCAGCGGTCGCCAGGCCATCATCGTCACCGAGCTGCCCTATCAGGTCAACAAGGCCCGGCTGATCGAAAAAATCGCCGAGATGGTGCATGACAAGCGTCTGGAGGGGATCGCGGCGTTGCGCGACGAGTCCGACAAGGACGGCATGCGCATCGTCATCGAACTCAAGCGCGATGCCTTGCATGAGGTGCTACTGAACAACCTTTATCTGCACACGCAGATGCAGGTGGTATTCGGCATCAACATGGTCGCCCTCGAGGATGGCCAGCCGAAGGTCATGAACCTGAAGGAGATGCTGGAGGCGTTCCTGCGCCATCGCCGCGAGGTGGTCACCCGGCGTACGGTGTACGAACTGGGCCAGGCGCGCAAACGGGCCCATGTGCTGGAAGGACTCGCAGTCGCTCTGACCAACATCGATCCGGTGATCGCGCTCATCAAGGCCGCAAAGACGCCGCCGGAAGCGAAGGACGCGCTCCTCGGCCGCGATTGGGCACCCGGCGCCGTGGTGGGTTTGCTCGAACGCACCGATGCCGCGCTCACCCGTCCCGCCGACGCTCCACCCGAATGCGGGCTCAAGAGCGGACGTTATTTCCTTTCGCCCACCCAGGCGCAGGCGATTCTCGATCTGCGCCTGCACCGCCTCACCGGACTCGAGCAGGACAAGATTGTTTCCGAATATCAGGAGTTGATTGCGGCAATCCGCAACCTGCGTGAAATCCTCGCCGATCCCGAGCGCTTGCGCACCGTGATCCGCGATGAACTCAAAGCGGTCCGCGACGAATTCGGGGATGCGCGGCGCACGGAAATCTCCGCGCTGCATACCGAATTCGAGGATGAGGACCTCATCGCCGACGAGGAAGTCGTCGTCACGCTTTCGCATGGCGGTTACGTCAAGTATCAGCTTCCCGGCGAATACCAGGTTCAGCGCCGCGGCGGCCGCGGCAAGAAGGCGACGGCGGTCAAGAGCGAGGACTTCGTCGAGCAGCTTTTCGTTGCTCGTACGCACGACACGCTGCTGTGCTTTTCCAACTCGGGAAAACTCTACTGGCTCAAGGTGTACAAGCTGCCGCAGGCGGGCCGCGGTTCGCGCGGACGGCCCATCGTGAACCTGCTGCCGCTTGCCGAGGACGAACGCATTACGGCGCTGCTGCCGGTGCGCGAATTCGATGCGGATCACTTCGTGTTCATGGCAACGCGGCGGGGCACCGTCAAGAAGACATCGCTCGATGCATTTTCCAACCCGCGTTCGAGCGGCATCATCGCGCTCGGACTGCACGAAGGCGACGAATTGATCGGGGCGGTACTCACCGACGGCGGCCAGGATCTCATTCTCGCCGCGACGAACGGACGCGCGATTCGCTTTGCCGAGGTCGACGTGCGCGCCATGGGGCGCACGGCCGCCGGCGTGCGCGGCATGCGCATCAAGAACGACACCGAGGTGATCGCGCTCCTGCGTGCGTCCGACGGTGAATTGCTCTTTGCCTCCGAGCACGGCTATGGCAAACGCACGGCGGTAGCGGAGTTCAATCGTCAGGGCCGCGGCGGCCAGGGCGTTATCGGCATCAAGACGAATACGCGCAACGGCCCCGCGGTCGGCGTGTTGAGCGTCAACGAAGGCGACGATCTCATGCTCATCAGTGCGGCGGGTACGCTGGTGCGCATTTCCGCCGACGAGGTGTCGCGTCTCGGACGCAATACTCAGGGCGTACGCCTGATCCGGCTCGACGAAGGCGATCGTCTGGTCGGTGTCGCCCGGCTTGCAATGGACGAAGACGACGGCGAAAACGGAAACGACAACGGAGAGGACGCCGGGGAATGAAGCGGCGGCAAGCCCTGAACCTCGACCCCCGGGTCTCGAATCAGACGTTCAACTTCAGCGCCGGCCCCGCGCTCCTGCCCGCGGCGGTGATGCAGCGCGCGCAGGCGGAGTTGTGCGATTACGCGGGCAGCGGGCTTTCCATTCTGGAAACCAGCCATCGCAGCCCTGCCTTCCGCGAGATCGTCGAACGCGCGGAGGCGGATTTACGTGCCCTGCTCTCGATTCCGGACGACTATGCCGTGCTTTTCCTGCAGGGCGGAGCGAGCCTGCAATTTCTGATGCTGGCGCTCAATCTTTCCCGCTCGGGAGAGCATGTGGCCTACGCCGATACCGGTCACTGGTCGGCGAAAGCTATCGCTGCCGTGCGCGAAGTGCGCGCGGTAGATGTGGTGGCGAGTGCCGAACCGAGCGCCCATACCGCTGTTCCAGAGCAAAAAGACTGGAAGCCGATCGGCCCCGCCGCGTACCTCCATTACACGCCGAACGAAACCATAGACGGACTCGAATTCGACTTCATCCCCGAGGCCGGCAACGTGCCGCTCGTCGCCGACATGTCCTCGACCATTCTTTCGCAGCCGATCCCGGTCGAACGTTACGGCGTGATCTACGCCGGGGCGCAAAAGAATCTCGGGCCGACGGGGCTCACGCTCGTCATCATGCGCCGCGATCTCGCCGCGCGCGCCCGCGGCGTGGAGGTGCCTTCCATTCTGCGCTATCGCGCGCATATCGAGGCGGGTTCCATTTTCAATACGCCGCCGACCTTCACCTGGTATCTGATTGGACTTTATCTCGACTGGGTGCGGGCGGAGGGCGGACTCGAAGAGATGGCGTGCCGCGCCGCCGAACGCTCGCGAATGGTGTACGCGGTGATCGACGTATCGGGTGGCTTTTACGTGAACAAGGTTGCGCCGCGTTCGCGTTCCCGCACCAATATCCCGTTCGGGATTGCGGATGCGCAGCTGGAGCCGAAGTTTCTCGCCGAAGCGGACGAGGCGGGATTCAAGCAGCTTGCAGGACATCGTTCGCAGGGCGGGATCCGCGCGTCGCTCTACAACGCCATGCCGATCGCCGGCGCCGAGACGCTCGCCCGTTTCATGCGCGAGTTCGTGAAACACAACGGGTAATTTAATTCGGGATCAGTAGCCCTTAATGTTCACAGAATTTTGAAAAATAGGGAAGCATTCGCGGCAATGAATAACGGCGATTTCGATCCGACCGATTTTTGCGTGCCAGGCGTGCGTGAACTGCGGCCCTACGAGCCAGGAAAACCGATCTCCGAGCTTTCGCGCGAACTCGGCATCAGCGACATCGTGAAGCTGGCCTCCAACGAGAATCCGCTCGGACCGAGTCCGCGTGCGATCGCGGCGATGCGGGAGGAGTTGGCAAAGGTTGCGCTTTATCCCGACGGCAACGCCTTCGCGCTCAAGCGCGCGCTCGGCGAATACCACGGTGTTGCGATGGATCGAGTAACCGTCGGCAGCGGTTCCGATCATCTTCTGGAACTCGTTGCACGAGTGTTTCTGGCGCCGGGCCGTTCGGCGGTTGTGTCGCGCTACGGCTTTGCGATCTACTCCATCGTCGCCCGTGCGGCAGGTGCGGAACTGCGCGTTGCCGAGGCGCATGCGCCGGATCATCCCACCCAGCCCTACGGTCACGATCCCGCTGCAATACACGCCGAAGCGGACGAGACCACGCGCGTTATGTTTATTGCGAACCCCAACAATCCGACCGGAACCTGGCTGCGCGCCGCGGAGCTGGAATCGCTTCTGACGAAAATTTCCCGGCAAACTATGGTGGTGCTGGACGAGGCCTACTACGACTATGTCGCGCCGTTCGAATCAGAGTATCCGAATTCGCGGGCCTTGCTCGAACGGCATCCGAACCTGATCGTGCTGCGCACCTTCTCCAAGGCCTACGGACTTGCCGGCATCCGCGCGGGCTATGCGCTTGCGCACCCGGCGGTGACGGACTATCTCAATCGCGTGCGCCTGTCGTTCAACCCGAACAGTCTTGCGCAGACCGGCGCGGTCGCGGCGCTCGCTGATCTGGACCACGTCCGGCTGACCGTGGAATCCAACCGTACGGAACTCGTGAAGCTCGATGCTGCGTTGCGCGGCATGGGACTCGCCACCATCCCCTCGGCGTGCAATTTCATCACGGCGGATGTAGGCCGTTCGGGACGCGACGTTTTCAACGAATTGCTGCGCGAGGGAATCATTACCCGTCCGCTCGACGGATACGGCCTGCCGAACCACTTGCGCATCTCGGTCGGTCTGCGCGAACAAAACGAACGCCTCGTCGCCGCGCTCGTGCGCGTACTCAAATTGAGGAAACTCTGATCAATTCGTCCGTGAATTGCTCGAAGGCGACGAGTCCGGCACATGTCCGCACTCGTCTTACGCTGAATCGAGCACTTGCGTGCTCGATTCGCGGTGGTGCATTCATGCGCCACACGGAACCCCTGAATACATCAGAGGCTCGGTAAGTGGCCGCCACGATCTCGGTCGCGCGCAGCGAGGCATTGCGCGGCCGGCTTTCCGTGCCGGGCGACAAATCTATCACCCACCGTGCGTTGATACTCGCCGCGCTTGCGTCCGGAGAATCGCACATCGAAGGCGCTCTCGATGCGGCCGATACGCGCGCGACCGCCGCCGCGCTTGCCGCCTTGGGCGCGCGGAGCGAATGGGACGCTGAGGGCACGGTTCGTGTTCGTGGCACGGGGGGGCATTGGCGCACGCCGGCGACGCCGCTCGATCTCGGAAATTCGGGAACCGGCCTGCGTTTGCTCGCGGGCGCGATCGCCGGGCGCGGAATCGCGGCGACGCTGACCGGCGATGCGTCGCTGCGCCGGCGTCCGATGCGCCGGATCGCCGAGCCGCTCACCGCGATGGGTGCGGCGATCGCCACCAACAATGGCTGTGCACCCGTCGAAATCGGTGCCGCAGGACGTCTGCGCGGGATCCGTTATCGCCTGCCGGTCGCAAGCGCACAGGTCAAGTCCGCGTTGCTCCTTGCGGCGCTTGCCGCCGAAGGCGAAACCCGGATCGAGGATCCCTTTGCCACCCGGGATCATAGCGAACGCATGTTGCCGCTGTTTGGAGCGGCGCTCGAATGTGCGGGCCATGCGGTTGTTCTGCAGCCCGGCCCGCTGGCGGCGGCGCATCTCGCGGTGCCGGGCGATCTTTCCGCCGCGGCCTTCCTGATCGCGGCGGCATTGTTTACGCCGGGCTCGCGGCTCGTGCTGGCGCAGGTGGGCGTGAATCCTACGCGGAGCGGCTGTCTTTCCGCGCTCGCACGCATGGGCGCGCGGTTCGTACGACGCAACGAACGCCGCTACGGCAACGAGCCGGTCGCCGATCTCGAGGTCGAGGCCGGTCCGCTGCACGGAATCGACATTAGTGCCGGGGAAATACCGGGTCTGATAGACGAACTGCCGATCCTGATGGTGCTCGCCGCCGGCGCCACCGGCGAAACGCTGATCGAAGGTGCCGGGGAATTGCGGCACAAGGAGAGTGATCGCATCGAGTCCATGCGCTGCGGGCTCGAAGTACTGGGCGCCGAAATCGCCATTAGCGGCGATTGCATTCGCCTTGCTGGCGGCGGTTTCACTCGTGGAGGGCGTGTCGAGAGCGGCGGGGACCATCGCGTCGCAATGGCCTTCGCGGTCGCCGGTCTGACGACGCCCGAGCCAGTCACGGTCAACGACGCCGGCTGGATCGAAACTTCCTTTCCGGGCTTCGTGGCGACGCTTGCGCGTGCCGGCGGCAAGGCCGGTCTCGCGGCGTGAATCCGATTCCCGTCATCGCGCTCGACGGGCCGGGCGGCGCCGGCAAGGGCGCCGTCGGGCGGGCCGTTGCGGCACGGCTCGGCTGGCATTATCTCGACAGCGGCGCACTCTACCGTCTCGCCGCATTGGCCGCGCTGCGCCATGGCCTGGCGCCGACGGACACTGCCGCGGTCGCGGCTTTGATTCCCGGACTCGCGATCGAACTCGACGATCCCATGGTGCGGCTTGATGGCGAGGATGCAAGCGCCGCGATCCGTACCGAAGAGGTGAGCCGCTATGCCTCGGCTATCGCCGGCGCGCCCGTGGTGCGCGCTGCGCTGATCGGGCGGCAGCGGGCGCTGCGCCGCGCGCCCGGCCTGGTAGCCGATGGCCGCGACATGGGCACCGTGGTCTTTCCGGACGCGCAAGTGAAGCTGTTTCTGACCGCAACACCCGAGGAGCGCGCGCGGCGGCGTTATAAACAGTTGAAAGAACAGGGAATTGATGCTAACCTTTCCCGTCTTGCCCGCGAGCTTCGCGAGCGCGATGCGCGCGATGCTGGACGCGAGACGGCTCCGTTGAAGATGGCACCGGATGCCGAAACGCTGGATACCACTGGCGAATCGCTCGAATGGGTCGTGAATCGGGTGATCGCGCTCGCCGCAGATGCGATCGGGGGCTGAGGTTTTTTCGTCGGAGGGCAGGACGCCGTCCGCAACAGGTGTCACGGAGCCGCAGGACGAGGCACCGGGACGTGTGCTTAAAATGCAGAGCCGGACGGATGTTCCGGCCGGAGACAGGAATTAAATGGCTGAATCTTTTGCCGAGCTTTTGGAAGAAAGCCTGGGTAACGCCTGGGTCCAACCGGGTTCATTGGTCAAGGCCAGGGTGGTTTCCATCGGGCCCGATTACGTGCTCGTGGATGCGGGACTGAAGTCCGAGAGTGCGATTCCGACCGAACAGTTCAAACTCGAAAACGGCGAACTCGACGTCACGCCGGGCGACGAAATCGAGGTCGCGGTCGAGGCGATCGAGGACGGCTTCGGCGAAACTCGCCTCTCGCGCGAGAAGGCGCGCCGGTTGCGGGCTTGGGAAATGCTGAAAGAAGCGTTCGAATCCGGCGACAATGTGACCGGTCACTTTTCCGGCAAGGTCAAGGGTGGCTTCAGCGTGGATCTGGAAGGCATCCGCGCGTTTCTCCCGGGTTCGCTTGTGGACGTGCGTCCGGTGCGTGATCCGAGCTATCTCGAGGGCAAGACGCTCGAATTCAAAATCATCAAGCTTGATCAGCGCCGCAGCAACGTCGTGGTTTCGCGCCGCGCGGTGGTCGAGAAGGAATATAGCGCCGAGCGCGAGGCGCTCATGGATCGCCTGAACGAGGGCGCCGTGCTCAAGGGCGTGGTGAAGAACATGACCGACTACGGCGCCTTCGTGGATCTGGGCGGCATAGACGGTCTGCTGCATGTGACCGACATCGCATGGAAGCGCGTGAGAAGTCCGCCGGAAGTGATCGAGGTCGGTCAGGAACTCGAAGTCAAGGTGCTCAAGTTCGATCGCGAGCGCAACCGTGTCTCCCTCGGCCTCAAACAACTCACCGAAGACCCGTGGATGGATCTGCCGCGGCGCTACCCGGCGGGCACCCGTATCTTCGGACACGTGACCAACATCACCGATTACGGCTGCTTCGTCGAGATCGAGGACGGCGTCGAGGGCTTGGTGCATTCCTCTGAGATGGACTGGACCAACAAAACGGTTAATCCCTCACGTTTCGTGCATATCGGCCAGGAGGTCGAGGTCATGGTGCTCACCATAGATCCCGAGCGCCGACGCGTTTCTCTCGGTATGAAGCAGTGCACTCCGAATCCGTGGGAAGACTTCGACGCCAGCCACGAGAAGGGCGATCGCATCACGGGCAAGATCAAGTCCATCACCGATTTCGGTCTGTTTATCGGAATCGAAGGCGGCATCGACGGCCTGGTGCACCATTCGGATCTTTCATGGAACGAACCGGGCGAAGAGGTGTTGCGCCGCTACAAGAAGGGCGAAGAGGTGGAGGCCGTGCTGATTGCGGTCGATGCCGAGCGCGAGCGCATCTCGCTCGGCGTCAAGCAACTCGAAAACGATCCGTTTTCGCATTTCATCGCCGAACATCCCAAGGGCAGCATCGTTTCCGCTCCGGTCGTCGAAGTGACGGCGCGCGGTGCGCAAATCGATCTCGGCCAGGGCGTGATCGGATATCTGCGCGCTTCCGACATCTCGCGCGATCGCATCGAGGATGCCCGCCAGGTCATCAAGCTTGGAGAGGAAATCGAGGCGCGGATCGTCGGCGTGGATCGCAAGACGCGCCAGGTAGCCTTGTCCGTCAAGGCCAAGGAAATCAAGGACGAGGCCGAGGCAATCGAAGAGTATGCCAGGTCCAGCGGCGCGCAGACGACGACCTTGGGCGATATGCTCAAAGATCAACTTTCGCAGGAATGATGGCGCCTCGGAAACGGGCCCACGCGCCCGGATCCGACGCCGGCAGATATGTTCATCGGGTGGAGATGATGACCCGTTCGGAGTTAGTCAGTACGCTTGCCGCACGGCAAAACCAACTATCCGTCGTGGACGTTGATCTGGCCGTGCGTCTGCTTCTCGATACGGTTTCCGAGGCGCTTGCATCCGGGCGGCGCCTCGAGATACGCGGCTTCGGCAGCTTCGCACTGCACTACCGTCCGCCGCGACTTGCCCGCAATCCGAAATCGGGTGCGGTGGTGCCCGTCGCGGCCAAGCATGTTCCCCACTTCAAGTCCGGAAAAGCACTGCGCGAGCGCGTGCTGGCAGGCGCCGCCGCGGGAGGGCGCTCCCGTCGTCGCGCGGCCGGCGGGAAGCGAGCCTAGACGCCGCATTCCGGTTACGCCTGGAGGCTGAAGGATCGTTCATGCGCCGTGCGCTCATAATCGCTTTTACTCTGATCGTTTTCGCGCTGGTGCTCGCGCTGGTGCTTCTGAACCTGCGCGACGTGGAAGTCAACTATCTCTTCGGTACCGCCAGCTTGCCGTTGGCCGCGGCGCTGGCCGCGGTATTGGTCGTCGGTGCGATTGTCGGCGCACTCGCGGCATTGCCCGCCGTATTCGGCGCACGAACACGGCGCCGGCGTCTCGAGAAAAAGCTTCGCGAGGCTGAGCGGGAAATCGAAACGCTGAAGCAAGCTCCACTTCACGATGCGCGCTGAAGACATCGTACTGCTGGTGGCGTTTGTCGTGGCCGCCGCGGGCGGCGTCGGCGTCCTGTGGGCATGGCTGAGAGACCGGCGGCGCCGCCCGTTTTTAAAGCGCTTTACGCCCGAATATTTCGAGGCGTTGTCTTTCCTTCTCGACAACCAAGTGGATCGTGCGCTCGAGGTATTCATCGAACTGGCCGATCGCGACCAGGACACCGTCGAGTTTCATTTTGCGCTGGGCAGCCTGTTCCGTCGCAAGGGGGAGTTGGAACGGGCTACGCTGATTCATCAGAACCTCATCGCCCGCCCGTCCCTGTCGCACGCGCAGCGCGAGCTGGCGCTGAAAGAGTTGGGCCAGGATTATCTGCGTGCGGGACTTTACGACCGCGCGGAAACAATCTTTATCGAGCTGCTGGATCTTGCGGCGCATCAGGCGTTTGCCGCGCGCCAGTTGATCACGATTTACGAGCAGCAGCAGGACTGGGCGCAGGCGGCGGCGTTGCGCCGACGTCTGGAACGGATTACCGGCGAGAGCGAACGCAATGTGATAGCGCAGTATTGCTGCGAGATGGCCGAGGCTGCGGCCGCACGCGGCGATCGGCAGGCGGCTGCCGAAGCGCTGGACGAAGCGCGCCGCTATGCTCGCGAACTTCCGCGCGTTCGTCTCCTTCTGGCGCGCGCTGCCGTCGAAAGGGGTGATCTCGCCGAGGCTGCGGGCGAATACCGCGAATTGCTCAAAAGCGAACCGAGCCTCGCCGAACTCGCCATGCCGCCGCTTGCCGCGATCTTTCCCGCCGGTGCCGCCGCCGAGGAATTCGACGAGAGCGTGCGCCGGGCGCTGGCCGCTGGGCCGAACGCAGTGTTTTCGATCGCGACGGTCGGATTCAAATATCCGGATTTACGGTCTCCAGCAGTACTGGAAGCCGTGGAAAGCGAACTCTTCCGGCTGCTATCGCCCTATTCCGATCAGGACATAGCGCCGTTGATGGATTCCCACGAAACGCGTGCGACGTTTATCCCCCTGGTGTCCAACTGGGTCGGGCGGCGTTCGCTTTACCAGTGCCGAGATTGCGGTTTTCAGGCCCACGAGATTTACTGGCATTGTCCCGGCTGCCGTGGCTGGGACACCATGCGGATGCGCCGAGATGTATTCCCGCAGCCGGGCGTGGAACCCGTCCCGTGAGCGCATTGTTTATACTCCCGGCACACAGGATCCTGCAAAAGTCATGAAGCCTCAACGCATACGCAAAGCCATCTTCCCGGTGGCGGGACTCGGCACGCGGTTTCTTCCCGCGACCAAGGCAAACCCCAAAGAGATGCTGCCGATCGTGGACAAACCACTCATCCAGTATGCGGTGGAGGAGGCGGTGGCGGCGGGCGCTGAATTGCTTGTTTTCGTGACCGGGCGTAACAAGCGCGCGATCGAAGATCATTTTGATCGCGCGCCCGAACTCGAGGAAACGCTCGAGAGGAGCGCCAAGTTCGAACAGCTCAAGCTGGTGCAGGACATTCTGCCGGCGCACGTTGCCTGCATCCACATCCGTCAGGCCGAGGCGCTCGGGCTCGGCGATGCCGTCTCCTGTGCGGAGGCGGTAATCGGTGACGAACCCTTCTTCGTGATCCTCGCCGACGACCTCATCGCGGGAGAGGGCAATTACTGCCTCAACCAGATGGTTGCCGCATATCAGGAGAATCCCGGTTCGGTTCTTGCCGTGCAGCGGGTGGATCCGGCGCTTACCGCGAGCTATGGCATCCTCGATGCCGAACCGACCGAGGGGCGCATGCATCGGGTGCGTGCAATGGTGGAAAAGCCCGCGCCCAAGGATGCACCTTCCAATCTTGCCGTCGTCGGCCGCTATATCCTTACGCCCTTGGTGCTCGAACGGCTGCATAACGTCGGGCGCGGCGCCGGGGGCGAAATCCAGCTTACCGATGCCATTGCGAGCGTGATCGGCGAAGAGCCGGTTTACGGCTACGAATTCAATGGCACGCGCTACGATTGCGGCAGCAAGCTCGGTTATCTCAAGGCTACCGTTGCATTCGCCCTGCAGCATCCCGAACTCGCCGAACCCTTTGCAGAGTGGCTGGATACGGGCCATCTTCCGCCGACGCCCATAAACGGCAAACAGCCCGCTGACGTTTGACCGCCGCTCACGGCGCCAATACAATACACAGTCGCGTTCCCCGGTAGCTCAGTTGGTAGAGCGGCGGACTGTTAATCCGTTGGTCGCTGGTTCGAGTCCGGCCCGGGGAGCCACTAAAAACAGCCTGCGGTAAACCTTCGGTAAAGCGGTCCGCGACTCTCGGGGTGTCCATGACCGTTCCCTTGGCGAAGGCAAGGGGATTGTTGGCCGGGCATGCGGGAAGGTTACTATCAACCACCTTTGAGGCCGGTTGACCCGGCCCGAATCTGCAACCGGATCTTTTCTACTTGTCCAGCCCGTATCCTGCGCGGCTGATGGCGCGTCGTTAATGTGCGGCTGTAACGCGGCCGGTTGCACGTGCAGCAAGGCGTGCCGTCATCGCCACGGTCGTGGCGACGCGCTTCTGGTTTTTGGGTCCTAACCCGAGTGGTTTGGTCGCCATGGTCGCCGCCATGCGGAAGGGGTAATACGCAACGGCCAATGCCCGCGCGGTGCGCGAGAAGCGTCTGTAGTAGCGGTCATTGTAGGGACGCCCGGGATTGTTTGCGAGCCATACATGTTTGAAGGCGATACGGCCGTCCTCACTGTCAATTTCGCGGACGCGGCCTGCGAGCGTCTTCGCGATCGTCGGACGCGAGGGTTGCTCCGCCTCGCGGTAGCGCTGGAAATAACTGTGGAAGTGACGGTAATGGCCGGCCTCGTCGGTGCGGATGTTGCCCGTGAGTTCGGCGAGCACGGAGCAGGGCGAGAGCCGCTGGATCATCGTGTAATAGGAGCAGGTGCCCATCTCGACGATGCAGCGCCGCGCCATCTCGAGCGCGCGCGTGGGGCCGAGCAGCTCCACCGTGCAGCATGCGCGGAACTCTTCGAAGAAGCTGCGGTAGGCTTCGTCCCAGCCGAAGTCCGGCCACACGGCCTCTACGTAACGGCGCAGAGCCTTGCCGTGTTGCAGTTCTTCGGGTTCCCAGTCCGCGCTGAGCCAGCCCTGAATCTCGCCGTCGCCGGCGTAGTATTCAATCAGGTTGCGGGTGTAGAGATCGGTCGTGGTTTCGATGAACGAGGCGATCGCGAGCAAATAAAAGAGCGCCTGCTCGTTCGCCATCCTCGCGCGGTCAATTGTGTCGTAGGCGAGCGCTTCGTGGCGCCAGCGGAGCACCGGTCCGGTCTCCTTGCTTGCGGGCATGCAATCCTCTTGGAGCCCCAAGGCCTTACTTGTTAATTATGACGCCAAAGCTCGCCGGACTCAAGCCTCCTAAAACAACAAACACTCTATCCCGAGTTCCTCTATGGCCACGTGGATCGCGCAAGCGTCGGCCGGGGTTACCCTGCCGGAACGCTCCACGCCGATGGGGGTCAGCCATCCCCTCTACATGCCGGGTACTCTGATCGTACCGCACTTCCCTCGGGACTCTGAACAAGCCCTGTTCGCCATGGGTTGCTTCTGGGGTGCCGAGCGTTATCGGACGTGTGTGCAACACAGTGTCTTGGAACTCGAGTAATGCCGGAGCCGCGCAAGCGGAAACCGACCCGGTTTCGACGAACCTGTCTTAAGGTGCTCGCAGCGGCGCGACGCACTGATTCTTCGGCCCTCCAGTCTGTAATGTCCAGGATTCGTACATAATTTGGGATGGCTTGGAGCATTCGGAAATGGCGCGAGCGGGGCATTCTTGCCCGGTGGCCAATTGCGGAGGCGGATTGGCGGCTGGCGCTCGAGCGTTGCGGGCCCGCGCGCCGGCTGGAGACGGCGGATCAGATGCGACTGCGAGAGCTTGCCACCCTGTTCTTGCATCGCAAGTCGCTCGAGCCGGTTCAGGGTCTCGAACTCGATACTGCGGATCGCGCCCTGCTCGCCGCTCACGCCTGCCTGCCGATCCTGAAATTGGGGTCGACTGGTACGACGGTTGGCAAAGCGTCGTGATCTATCCGGATGCCTTCCTCCCGCAGCGCGAGAACGTGGACGAGGCGGGCGTCGTGCATCACGCCCGCGACGTTCTCGCCGGCGAGGCTTGGCTGCAGGGACCGGTGATCCTCGCCTGGACGGACGTGCTGCGGGCAGGACGTCCGCCCGGGCATAACGTGGTGATTCACGAGATGGCGCACAAGCTCGACATGCGGAACGGCGAGGCCAACGGGTATCCGCCGCTGCCGCGGGAGATGAGCACACGGGAATGGGCGCAGATCTTTACTGCCGCCTGGGATCGATTGCAAAAGGCCGGCGATAAAGGTGAGCCGCTGCCGCTGGATGAGTACGCGCTCGAAGATCCGGGCGAATTTTTTGCGGTCGCAAGCGAGGCCTTCTTCGAGGAGTCCGTTGCCTTGCGCACGGAGTTGCCGGCGCTTTATCGGCAGTTGGCCCTGTTTTACGGGCGACAAGCCTTTCCCGATTGAGCTGACTGAAAACGGCGGAAAATCTCCGCCTCCGGATGACCGTCGCTAGTTGTGCTTGCGTGCGGCGAGGCGCCGCTCGACGGCGTCGAAGAAATCGCCCGCGATGTTGAGTTTGTAGGCGCGATCGAGTTCGCGCACGCAGGTGGGGCTGGTGACGTTGATCTCTGTGAGGGACTCGCCGATGATGTCGAGGCCGACCAGAAGCAGCCCGGCACGCGCGAGTTCGGGACCGACGGCCTCGGCGATTTCCCGTTCGCGTGCGCCGAGCGGCCGGGGTTCGCCGCGCGCGCCGGCGGCAAGGTTGCCGCGGCCGCCGCGCTCGGTGGGGATACGGGCCAGCATGTAGGGAATCGGCCGTCCGTCCACCACCAGCACGCGTTTGTCGCCGTCGGCGATTTCCGGCAGGTGACGCTGGACCATGATGTGTTCGCGTCCGTCGCGGCCAAGGGTCTCGAAAACCGCGGCGAGATTGGGATCGTCGGGCCCGAGCACGAACACGCCGCGCCCACCCATGCCATCGAGCGGCTTCAGCACGATCCTGCCCTCACGATCCCGGAATTCGCGCACGGGCGCGAGTTCGCGGGCGAGCAAAGTCGGTGGGGCGAATTGCGGGAACCGAAACAGCGAGACCTTTTCGTTATAGTCGCGGAGCGCCTGCGGGGCATTCACCACCAGTGCGCCGTCCCGTTCCGCAAGCTCCAGCAGGTACGTGAGATAAATGTATTCCTGATCGAAGGGCGGATCCTTGCGCATGAGCACCACGTCGAAGTCTCCGAGCGGGACGCCGGCTTTTTCGCCCAGCTCGAACCAGCGGGTAGCGGAGTCGCGGACTTCGAGTGCGCGCCCACTGGCTGCCACCCTGCCGCTCTCCGCCGTGAGTGCGCCGGGCGGCAGATACACGAGTGCGTAGCCGCGACGCTGCGCTTCCAGAAGCAGGGCGAGCGTCGTGTCCTTTTCCGGATGGATGGACTCGATCGGGTCCATCACCACTGCCAGGCGCGGGTTGTCTTTCGGCACTTTGAGTTACCATTTATTCGAGACCGGAACGCGTATATTGTGCTGGAAATCCACGGGCGATTGGGCGTAAACGCATGAAAGCCCCGCTTTGCGAGTGCCGGTAAAGCACGCAGATGAACGACGAGACGAAGGAATTGGCCGGGGTCAGGATCGTCGTGATCGACGATTCGAGGACCATCCGTTATGCCGCCGAGACGCTGCTCGGACGCGCGGGTGCGACCGTGCTCACGGCCGAAGACGGGTTCGCGGCGCTGTCTTTGATCGCCGATAATCGGCCCGACGTGATCTTCGCCGACGTGACGATGCCGCGGCTCGATGGTTATCAGACCTGCGCACTGGTCAAGAACAACCCGGCGTTTCGCGATATCCCGGTCATCATGCTTTCGGCGCGCGACGCGCTCTTCGACAGGGCGCGAGGCCGTCTTGCGGGCTGCGAGGACTATCTCACGAAACCGTTTACCGGGGAGGAGCTTTTAGATGCCGTCAAGCGACATTTGCCGGAGCATCGTCCGGCTGCTAACTGAGGAGTATTCATCATGGCTAAAGTTCTGATCGTTGATGATTCGCCTACCGACATCCACGTCATGCGCACCGCGCTAGAGAAGGGCGGCTTCGAGGTGATCAGCGCCGAAGATGGCGAAGCGGGGCTTGTGCTCGCACGCGAGTCGCGGCCCGATGCCGTCATCATGGATGTGGTCATGCCGGGCGTGAACGGCTATCAGGCCACGCGCCGGCTCACGCACGATCCCGAAACGGCCGGCATACCGGTGGTTTTCGTGACCGCCAAGGAGCAACCGACCGACAAGGTCTGGGGCATGCGCCAGGGGGCCGTGGCCTATCTGACCAAGCCGGTCACAGGCGAGCAATTGGTGGCGAAAATCCGCGAAGTCATCGCCTGAGATGGCCATCGCACGGCTGGCCGCGCGTTACGATCGGCCTTTCGAATTGCTGGTCGGACTCGAGGAGGCGATTATCGGCGCCGGCCGGGGAGACCCCGGCGTGCGCGAGGATCTGTGGGCCGGCATCACCTTTCGCGTGGCGCACTTCTCCTTTGTAGCTGCGCGCGAAGAGGTGAAGGAAGTGCTGTCCTGGCCGGGCGTGACGCGTCTGCCGAGGGCCAAGCCCTGGCTGCTCGGGTTGACCAACCTGCGCGGACAGTTGATCGCGGTGAGCGATCTCGCACGTTGGGCGGGAATCGGCGAGACCGCACGCGTGAACGCGAGTCGCGTGATCGTCGTCAACCATCCGGAGATTCCCGCCGGGTTGCTGGTTGATCAGGTCGGCGGATTTCAGCGCTTTGCGGACGAGGAGTTCATCGCCGCGCCCGCGGACATTCCGGCGCCGCTCGCCGCTTGCGCGACCGGTGCGTATGCGCGCGCGGGAGAGCGCTGGACCGTGCTCGGGCTCGGCGCACTCGTCGAATCCGAGGCCTTTCTGCAGGCGGCCAATTGAGAAGCATGATCGGCGGGTTTGTCATGGCAATGGCAGGTCTTGTCAACCGGGGAGTGATCGTACGTGGCTGAGCGCAACACCGCACGCGGCACGCTGGTAACTTACGTCGTCGGCTTTGCGGCGCTGATCTGTCTCGTGATCGCGGCGGCGGATTTCTTCTTCGTCGCCCAGTATGCCGGCTACGATACCGAGTTTTTTACCCAGCTCACTACCGTGGCGGCCCAGTCACAGACGCTGCCGAGCGCCGTCCGGCGCGCGCTCGGCAGCGATGACAAGGCCTTTGCCGCGCTTTCCGACAGCATCAAGAGCATGAACGGCGCGCTCGACATTTTGAACAACGGCGACCCGGTGAAGTTGATGCCACCCCCCAAGGGACAGGTTGCGGCCAACGCAAATGTGCTGCAACAGCATTGGTCTGCGGCGCTGCCGGCGGTGCAGAAGATCCTGGTCGCCAGGGACTCGATTTCGATCGCCAATCAGGCAGCGGCGACGGTCAGCAAGAACATGCCTGATTATGTCGCCTCTTGGCAGCAGCTGATCCAGCAGATGGCGGAGCAAGGCTCGCCGCTCTCGTTAATGCCGACGACTGCCGCACAGCCGCTGGTTGCGCAGCGGGCCTGGCGGGAGATGGAGGCTCTCTTGTCGGGCAGCGGGGACTTGCAGCAGACCGCGGCGGATTTCGAGGGTCACGTCGCGAGCTTCGGCGACGTCCTCGACGTGCTCACCCATGGTTCGAGCAAGCTCAAGATCGCCGCCCTGCCCAACACGCCCGATCTGCGGGCCACGCTCAAGCAGCTCAACCAGCAGTACCAGGTCATTGACGGCGGTCTTGAGACGCTGGCGCCGATGAGCACGGACATGATTGACTGGCACCACGAGCTCGCGACGATCGAAACCGCGGTTCCGCAGATGCTGCAGGACGCCGATGCACTCAACCAGGCTTATCTCGATCACATCGCGGCGCGGCCGTTCAAGCCGCTTTACGGCTACATATTCGGGGCGCTCGCGCTCGCGTTCATTATCCTGCTGGTGCTCCGTTACCAGCTCACCGGCGAGGCCCGGCGCTCGGCGCGCGCGCAGCAGATACAGAACGAGCGCAACCAGAAGGGCATCATGCTGCTCCTCGACGAACTGGGTACGCTTGCCGACGGCGATCTCACGGTGCAGCTTGCGGTTACCGAGGACATCACCGGCGCGATCGCCGATTCGATCAACTACACGATCGAGGCCTTGCGCGAGCTGGTGAAGACGATCCGCGACACGGCCGTCGAGGTGGACGGGGCGGCGCGCCAGACCGAAGCGACCGCCTCGCATCTGGCCGAAGCCTCCGAGCAGCAGAGTCGCCAGATCACGAACGCGGGTGCCTCGATCACCCGGATGGCGCGTGCTATCGGACAGGTATCGGCCAATGCGCAGGAGGCGAGCGAGGTCGCCCGCCGCTCGGTGGACATCGCACACAAGGGCGGTGACGCCGTGCGCCGCACCATCGAGGGCATGACGAGCATTCGCGAGGCGATCCAGGACACCGCCAAGCGGATGAAGCGGCTGGGCGAGTCTTCGCAGGAAATCGGCGACATCGTCGAACTCATCGACGAGATCGCCGAGCAGACCAATATCCTCTCGTTGAATGCGGCGATCCAGGCCTCGACTGCCGGGGAAGCCGGACGCGGTTTTGGCGTCGTCGCCGACGAAGTTCAGCGGCTTGCCGTGCGCGCCGCTTCCGCTACGCGCCAGATCGAAACCTTGGTGCGCACGATCCAGTCCGACACCAACGAGGCTATCGCCTCGATGGAGCAGTCCACCGCCGGCGTGGTGAGCCGCGCCGAGCTAGCCGAAAACGCCGGTCATGCGCTGGACGAGATCGAATCGGTGTCCAGCGACATCGCCGCCCAGATCGAGAACATCTCCGGGGTCGCGCGCCAGCAGGCCAGGGTAGCGGACGAGGTTTCCAGCACCATGGGCGTGATTCAGGAGATTACCTCGCAGACCTCCGAAGGCACGGCGGTCACGGCGCGCTCGATCGGCAGGCTTGCCGCACTTTCGGCCGAACTTCGCCGTTCGGTGGCCGGCTTCAGGGTGTCAACGCAGATTCCCGAACAGGCTTCTGAGGAAGAAGCCGACGCGGCCGAAACAGGCGCAGTGAGCGCCGACTCCGACAGGTCGTGGCCATAGCGCTTTGCGAACGCGGGAAAAGCGTCTCGCACGACGAGATTTTCGCCTCGATTGCACCTGCGCTCGAAGATGCGTTCAAACGCGCACACCGCTACCTCGACGATTTTGCCGCCAGGCCGGAAAAGCGCGTGCTCCTTGTCGGGTTCATCGCCCGCATACATGAGATAAAGAGCGCGTTCATCCTGTTGGGGTCCGAGCTTGGGCAGACGCTGGCCGAACGTGTCGAGACGCTAGCTGCCGCGATCCATGACACCGAACAGCTTGCGGACGTCGAACATCTCAAACCTCTTGCCGACGCGAGTGCGGAACTCGGCGCCTGGCTGGCGCGCGCGCAAGTGGATTCCTTGTCCGAGTCGGCCGCTACCGGCGGCCGGTCCGCGACGGCGACAGTGCGTGCGGCGCGCAAGGCGGCGCTGAGCGAAGTGCTGACCGAGTTCGCCCGCATCGGGAATACGTTGAATGCGCATTGGCGTGAGGCCCCGGACTCACATACTTTCGTGCGTTTGGCGGGTATGGCCGATCGGTTGGCGGGCGTGCTGGAGGTGCTTACGCTCGCCGAACCGGCACGCCTGATGCGCCGCATCGCCTGCTATTTCGAGCGTATGGCGCCGGCTTTCGAGGGACCCGCGCGTGCCGGGTCGGAGCAGATCGCCGACGCCGTTGTCGGCATCGAATGTTGGTTGAACGCCTTGCGACACGGGCGCGAACCCCGCGCATTGCTGCTCGAAAACACGGATCACATCCTCACCGGACTCGGCATCGGCGTCGAGGACCGTGTGCAGGTCGCGCCGTCGCGTCTCGCGGAGTTTCCTGACACAAGCGTTGCACCGCCCGTGCCGGAATTGCCGCCGGCCCGCATCGAGGGCGCGGAACCCGCCACTGCCGAGGTTTTCATCGAGGAAGCAGAGCAAATCCTGGCGACGCTGGGGACGGCCTACGCACATTGGCGTGGAAATCCCCTCGCCGATCGCGAGGCGCTGGCCACGCTGCGCTGCGCTTTTCTCACGCTCGCCGGCAGCGCCGGTGTAGCCGGAGCGGAGCGCCTCGGTGCGTTCGCACGCGCCATCGAGGATTTGTTGAATTGCGTGAGCAAGCAGGGTTTGACGCCCGGCCCGAAGATCCTCGAACTCGTAGGCGTAGCCATTTCGAGGTTGCCGAGTCTGTTGGAACAGTTCAAGACCGGAACGGAACCACACTTCGAGATTACCGGCGTCATGGCGCGAGCTTGGGAACTCGCACACGGCGAGGATCGCCTCAGCGCCGAAGAAGGCGTCGAATCGGAAGGCGTCGGCGATACCGGAGTCGAATTCGCAACGTTAGTTGAACCGCAAGTGGTGATGCCGCGGCTGGAGCCGGAGTTGTACACCGTCTATCGCGCCGAAACCCTCGGCCATCTGGCGACGCTGACTGCGTGGTGTGAGGCGCAGGAACGGGGTGAGGAAAACGTAGTCGGTGCGAAGCTGTTGCGCGCCGTGCACACTCTCGCGGGCAGTTCGAAGATGGCCGGGGTCGCGGAAGTCGGCGCGATCATGACGCCGCTTGAACAGGCCCTCGAACGCGTCGAGGCGGCGGGCACGGATCCGCGGGTTCTGGCCGCGCCGGTCGCTGCCGCCGCGGCCGTCACCGTCGAATTGCTTGCCGCCTATGGTGACACACGTTTGCCGCTGCCGCGCTGGACGGAAATCCGCGACCGGGTGTGTGCGCTCCGCGACGTGTTGCCGGAGACGGCACGGGTGAAGCAGGAAACCGGCTCTTCTTCCGTTTCCGCGAAAGCCTTGGCGACGGACGCTTCCGCCGGGCTGGAAACGTCGCCGGCAGGCGAGGAGGAGCCGGCCGGGCCGGCGCTCGAATCGAGCGACCCGGAGTTGATCCAGCTTTTTGCCGGCGAAGCAGCGGAGCTGCTCGAAGGGGCGGACACGTCGTTGCGTGCCTGGCGCGCGGATCATGCGCTTGCCGAACCGTTGAGCGATCTGCTGCGGCGCCTGCACACGCTCAAGGGCGGCGCGCGCATGGCGAGCATCGCACCCTTCGCCGATCTCGTCCACGACCTCGAATCCTTCTTTACCAGGATCGCCGAAGGGCGCATCGCGGTTTCCGCCGAACGACTCGAGCTGGGCGAGCATGCACTCGATGAACTGCATCACATGCTCGAACACCTGAGTGGCGACGGCAGCGTCCCCGATGCGGAAACGCTGCGCGAAAGATTGCGGGAGGAAACCGCAAGCGGCGAAGAGAAAGTAGATACGAAGGGTTTCGTCGCCACGAGCCCCATCGCCGAGCGGACTTATGCGGATGCAAGCGAGTCGATCGAAACGGAAGAAACGGCGGAGCCGGAACATCCGCGCGCCCGCGAGCAGCGCCTCGGACTTGCGCGGGTGCGTACGGATCTGCTCGAAGCCTCGATCAACAGCGCTGCCGAGGTCGGTATTTACCGCGGCCGCATCGCGCAGCAGCTCAATGCCATGAATCTGCACCTGGCCGAGCTTGAACGCACGGTCGAGCGCGTGCGCAATCAGATGCGCGAACTCGAAATGGAGACCGAGGCGCAGATCATCTCGAGCCGCGAACAGCGCCGGGCGGCGAACCTTGCCGAGTTCGATCCGCTCGAGTTCGATCGCTACACCCACATTCACGAGCTTTCCCGTTCGCTGGCCGAGGCCGTGTCCGATCTGACCAGTCTGCGTTCGCTGTTTGCGACGGGCTTGCGTCTTGCCGGCACCGCGCTCGATCGGCAGGGCCGGGTCAACGCCGAACTGCAGGACACTTTGTTGCGTACGCGCATGATGCCGTTCGCGCTTTCCGAAGGACGGCTGCGCCGGGTGGTGCGCCAGGTTGCCGAGGAAACCGGAAAGCGAGTCGAATTCCGCTTCACCGACATGGGTGGCGAAATGGATCGCCTGGTGCTCGAACACATTCTGCCGGCACTCGAACACCTGTTGCGCAACGCCGTGGTGCACGGAATCGAAAGCGCGGAGGAACGGCGCCGCCTCGGCAAACCCGAGGCCGGTAACATCGAACTCATCCAGCGGCGCGAGGGAGCGGAAACGGTGGTCGAGGTTACGGACGACGGCCGCGGACTTGATTTCGACGCGATCCGAGCCCGCGCGCAGCAGGAAGGACTCATCGCCGATGATGCCGAGGTCTCCGAGCGCGAATTGGTGGATCTCGTTTTCCGTCTCGGGTTCACGACCGCCGGCGCCTTGAGTCAGGCCGCGGGCCGCGGCGTCGGCATGAACGTGGTGGCGGCGGAAACGCGTTACGTCGGCGGCAACGTCGAGATCACTGCGGGCCCCGAAGGCGGCACGCGGGCCGCGCTCCGTTTCCCGGCGACGCTCGCCATCGGTCACACCTTGCTGATCCGGGTCGGCGCCCGCCGCTACCTGGTGCCGCTCGCGGGTATCGGCAGTATCACCCGGGTGCCGCGTACTTTGCTCGATGCGCGTCTCAAGGCGGAGACTCCGGGCTATGAGCAGGGCGGTGAAACCTACGAGCTGGTTTCTCTCGCGCGGGCGTTGGGCGAGCCGCCGGCTGCGGTCGAGGATGAGGCTCCCCGCGTTCCACTGCTCCTGGTCAGCAGCGCGGGGCGTCGAGTGGCCTTTGTCGCCGACGATATGGAGGGCAGCCGCGAGGTCGTAATCAAACCGGTCGGCCCGCAGGTCGCGCATATTCCCGGCGTATCGGGTGCAAGCCTTTTCGACGACGGCACGATCGGATTACTGCTCGATCTCGCCGGATTGGTGCGCGCCATGCCGCGGTTCGAAACCGGTGCCGTGGCGGCGGCAATTGCCGAGCCGATACCGGCAGCCGGCGGCGAAACCTTGATCATGGTGGCGGACGACTCGATCACCGTGCGCCGCGTCACCGAGCGGGTGCTCGCGCGCCACGGTGTGCGCGTACTCAGCGCCAAGGACGGCGTCGAAGCCCTGGAATTGCTCGCTGACCATACCCCGGAACTGCTTTTGCTCGACATCGAAATGCCGCGCATGAACGGCTACGAACTTGCCGAACATATGAGAAACGACGAGCGTTTGCGTTCGATTCCGATCATCATAATCACCTCGCGCGTGGGCGAGAAGCATCGCGCACGCGCAGCCGAACTCGGCATCGAGCGCTATCTCGGCAAGCCGTATCAGGAATCGGAACTGCTGGCGGCGATCCGCTCGGTCATGGGCGGACTGGATGCACCCCTCGTCGCGGGCGGACAGGCATCAACCCATGACGGATGAGCGGGAGCTTTACTGCCTGTTGCTCCCGTTGGGCGGGGGCAAACTGCTGCTTCCGCGCCGTATCGTGCAGGAGGTGCGCGGGCTCGCGAAGCCGACGCCGGTGCCCGATGCGCCGCCATGGTTGCTCGGACGCATCGGCTGGCGCGACGGCCATATTCCGCTGCTCGCGATCGAACCCCTGCTCGATGCCCGCGTGCCGGAGCCTTCGCGGCGCGCACGCATGGTGGTCGTGCGTGCACCGGCCGATACCCTGCAACCGGCGGCGATGGCGATACTGACGCAGGGTTTCCCCTACATCTTGCGGGTGACGCCAGGTTTGCTCGGAACGTCGTTCGTGCCCCGGCACGGCGCGTTGCTCGCGGAACTCAACCTGGGCTTCGAACGCCCGGTGATTCCGGATCTGCCCGCGCTCGCCGAGGAGGCTGTCGAATTTCTCGCGGCGGCATGAATGTCGTAGTGAATCAGACACCGGCCATGAAATGAACGGGCTCGAATGCGCGATCGAAAACGGCTGGCTTGTCGGCGCTCGCCGCTCGCCGAGCGAACATGCCGACGAGCGCCCATCCGATGCCGCAATCGAACTCGTGATCCTGCACGGCATCAGTTTGCCGCCGGGCGAATTCGGCGGTCCATGGATCGAGGATTTCTTCACCGGCCGGCTCGACTACTTGGCGCATCCCTTCTTCGAGGAGATACGGGATCTGCGCGTCGCGCCGCATCTTTTCGTTCGCCGCGACGGAGAAATCGTGCAGTTCGTCGCCTTCGGGCGCCGGGCCTGGCACGCCGGACGTTCGAGTTGGCGCGGACGCGAAGCCTGCAACGATTTTTCGATCGGGATCGAACTCGAAGGTGCGGACGACATCCCCTACACGGATGCGCAGTACGCGGCGCTTGTGCGCATTCTTCCCGCGCTGCGTAAAGCATGGCCCGCCCTCGGCGAGGAAGGAATCGTCGCGCATTCGGATGTTGCGCCCGGACGCAAGAACGATCCGGGACCCGCCTTCGACTGGGTACGTCTCGCCGCCGCGCTGGCCGGGGCGGGTTACAATTTCCGCCGTTCGCAATCGCGGCGGGAGGGTTCCGGGACTTGAATTTCTTCATCATCATCGTGGCGCTGCTGCTCGATCAGATGTTCAGGCCGTTCGAGCCGCTGCGCGTTCGCCGCTGGTATGAAGAGGCGCTCGCAAGGTGGGCCGGAGATGCCGGCGCCGCCGGCGAGTACGCCGAACTGCTTGCGCCGTTTGTGCCGAGCTTTATCCTCGCCTTCGCATTCGGCGCACTCGGCTGGGGGTTTGCGAGCGCGAACCCGATACTCGGATTCGTTTACGGCGTTATCGTTCTCGTCTTTTGTTTCGGACCGCGCAAGCTCACTGCCCAGGCCTCGGCCTATCTGAAGGCACGCGCCGCGAACGATCAACAAAGCGCACAGTCGGTGGCGCGCCTCATACTCGGACACGAACCGCCGCCCGATCCCCGCGAATGCGGATGGGTGCTCGCCCAGGCCGTTTTGGTCAGGGCCGACGAATGGATATTTTCAGCGGTGTTCTGGTTTGCATTGCTCGGTCCGCTCGGAGCGGTGCTGTTTCGCGTGGCTGCCGTCGTTGCCGAACGTGCCGCGACCGACCGCCCGCTTACGCTCTATGCGCGTTCCGCGCTGCGCCTCAAGCTGGTCATGGCCTGGGTGCCCCAGCATCTGCTTGCGTTGACCTACACCCTCGCCGGCGGCTTCGATGGAACGCTCTCCGGGATCCGGCAGACCTATGCGCAAACCACGGACCCACTTCTCGATCGCGGGAACGTCGTGCTCGGACGCGCCGGCTCCGCGGCACTCCTCGGCGTAGCCGGCAAGGATGCGGACGAGGCGGAACTTCTGCACGCGGCGGTGGATCTCGTCTGGCGCAGCATCGTCATCTGGCTCGCGGTGATCGGCATCATCGAATTGCTCGCCTGGGTGCTGTAGAGTCGGTGAAAAAGCTTGTCGTCGCCGTCGGTTTGGCGACATGCATTTTCGCGTATGCGCATCCGGCGGCGGCCGCCGTTGTGCTCAAGGACGATCTCGGCAATCGGATCGTGTTGGCGACGCCGGCAAAACGCATCGTAAGCCTTGCGCCGAGCGTGACGGAAATCGTGTATGCAGCCGGGGCCGGTAACCGGCTCGTCGGTGTTTCCGCCTGGAGCGATTACCCGCCGGCGGCGAAGAAGCTGCCCCAGGTCGGCGATGCATTTCGCGTGGATCTCGAACGCATCTCGGCGCTCAGACCCGATCTCGTGATCGCCGCGGCCAGCGCGACGCCGCCCGCGGCCCGCGAGGCGCTCGCCCGTCTTGGGTTACCGATTCTGCTGCTCGCGCCGCGCAAACTGGAAGACATCGCGCGGGAAATGCGCCTCGTCGGACGCGCCGCCGGCACATCGCAGACGGCCGACCACGCGGCGGCCGATTTCCTGACCGAACGCGAGCGGCTCGCGCAAATCTATGCCGGTGTGCGCGGCATAAGTGTCTTTTACGAAATCTCCGCGCAACCGCTTTACACGATCGGCGGCGAACAGATCATCAGTCAGGTGCTTGCGCTTTGCGGCGGCCGCAACGTGTTCGCGGAACTTAACTCGCTCGCGCCGGTAGTGGACGAGGGCGCTGTCCTCGCACGTAATCCGCAAGCGATTCTCACCGGCAACGACGCCGGAGCGCAAGCACGTCTCGACGCGTGGCGGCGTTGGCCCTGGCTGACGGCGGTGAAGTCCGACAATCTTTTTGTGGTGCCGTCCGATCTTCTCGCTCGTCCGGGACCGCGCATCCTCGCAGGGGCCGCCGACGTATGCCGCGATCTCGCAACCGCGCGCCGGCGCCTCGACCGATAGTGAAGTTGTAGGAACATTGCTTCACCGCAGAGCGCGCAGAGATCGCAGAGAATTCCGATTGATTTTCGGGCGACTGCGTTCTTTGTGGTGAACGGAGAAGCCTTTACGTCGCCCGCGCGCGGGTTGCTAGTTTTTGCGACCTGCTTTCGAGCGTTTGAGGCGTGCGCTGGCCCACATGATTTCTTTTCCTGCGGCGGCGTGCGTGAGTACGCGGCAGAGCACGAAGAGCAGATCCGAGAGCCGGTTGAGATAACGCAGGCTTTCCGCGTTCACGGTTTCTTCGGCGGCGAGAGCGAACGCGCGCCGCTCCGCGCGGCGGGTGACGGTGCGCGCGAGATGGCAGGCCGCCGCGGCCGTTCCGCCGCCCGGCAGGATGAACTCCTTGAGCGGCGGCAGAGCCGCGTTGAACCCGTCGAGTTCCGATTCCAACCGGGCGACGGATTCGGCTTTGATCGTCGTCGCGCCCGGCATCGCCAACTCGCCCCCGAGATCGAACAACTCGTGCTGCACGCGCACCAGCACCTCGCGCACCGGCGCGGGAATCGCCGCGGCGAGCACGAGCCCGATGGTGGAATTGAGTTCGTCCACGGTGCCGTAGGCCTCGACCCGGGCACCGGCCTTGGACACCCGGGCGCCGCCGACGAGACCGGTCGTGCCGTCGTCGCCGGTGCGGGTGTAGATGCGGCTCAGGCGGTTTCCCACGACGCGCTCCTTCGATTACTCGAGGCTATAGCTTAATGCGAGATAAAGCCCGCGTCCCGCGTTCGCGTAGCCGGCGGCGGTCTGGTAGTGCACATCGAAGAGGTTTTCGATGCGGCCCTGAAGCCGCCAGTGCGGTGCGAGTGCGACCGCGCCGGTGAGATCGGTGAGCACATAGCCGGCGTCGGTGACGGTGCTGAAGTCCGAGTCCTTGCGCGGTCCGCTCGCGAGAAAATGCACACCCGCCTGCCAGCGGCCCGCGTCGTAGGCGAGGTTGAGTGTCGCACTCTTGCGCGATCGGCGCGGCAGGTAACCGCCGGTCACATCGTTTTCCGGGCGCTGGAAATTGAGCGCCGGTTC
The DNA here is from genome assembly GCA_050739575.1 of Gammaproteobacteria bacterium. Taxonomy (GTDB): domain Bacteria; phylum Pseudomonadota; class Gammaproteobacteria; order JAKDMP01; family JAKDMP01; genus JBOIBN01. The sequence goes on along the minus strand of JBOIBN010000006.1, from coordinate 20,592 downwards.
GATCTGCCAGTGGCCGTAAACCGTGTGCAGCGAAAGGTTGGCGCCTGTGATCGTCGCCTGGCCGATGTTTTCTTCCTGCCCGCCGGTCGCGGTCGCCTCGAAGGTGATGAGGTCCGAGACCCGGTTGCGGTAGAGTTCGAGCCCGAGCACGGAGTGCGTACCGAGATCGCGGTAAAGCCCCAGGTTCCAGGCGTGCGAATATTCGGGCTTCAAGTCCGGGTTACCGCCGTAGCCGTAAAGATCGGTCGCGGCCGGGGCGCGAAAGCCCGTACCAGTGCCGGCCGTGATCCGCCAATCGCGGGCGAAACGGAAACCGTAATCCGCGTTCCAGGTGAACTGATCGCCGAAGCTGGAAAAATGCGACTGGCGCCCTGCGAGCACGAACTGCTGCGCGCCGAATTGCAGTTGATCCTGAGCGTAGAGCGCGCTTTCGTTCGTTGTCGTGTCGTAGCCGGTGCCGTAGGAAAGCGCGTCTACGTGTTCGTGGGCGAAATAGGCGCCGACGCTCAGCAGTTGATGCGCGTCGAGGTTGAGATCGTTGCGCCAGTCGACGGAGTTGCGCCAGGTATTCGTGTAATCGGGACTCTGAACCTGCTGAATGCCGTCGAAGAACTGGCCCAGGATCATGCGGCTTCGCCAGTCGGCGCTCATCGCGCGTTCGAGATGCACGTCCGCCACGCGGTCGGTGTAATCCTCGCTCACGGGATCCAGCGAAAAGTCGAGATAGTCGCTGGTGCCGCTCGATTGCCACACGGTCGCGTACGCATCGCCGGAGTCGTCCTGCGCGCCGACGACCGCGTGTACGGTCTGGTTGCGGTAGGCGCTGGCATTGTTGCTCGCGGTCTGCGGCGGGAATCCCGCCGTTTCGAAAAAGCTCGCATCCGCGCCGCCGAAAAACGTGCCGTTGCCGCCGCCGATATGCGCATCGGCGCCGCGCATTGCGTAGTGTCCGCCGCTTACCGTGGCGCCCCAGTCGAATCCGTTGCGCGGCGGCTGCTTGAGCGTGATCGCAACCACGCCGCCGATTGCATTCGATCCGTACAAGGCCGAGCGCGGTGCCTGGACCACCTCGACGCGTTCAATGCCGGAAGTGCCGATGTTCTCGAACGGCGGCGCGCCGATGTCGCCGGAATTCACGCGGATGCCGTCCACCAGCACCAGCGTCTGCGCGCTGCCCGTGCCGCGCAGGAACAGCGCCGTCGGTTGCCCCGGCCCGCCGTTGCTCGCGATATCCAGCCCCGCGTAAAACTGGAGCAGAGTGGCGATGTCGGAGTCCAGAAAGGATTGGAGCGTATCCGGCCCGATCACGATCACCGGCGCCAGGGTTTCATCGAGCGTCTGCGGCGTGCCGGTCGGCGCCGTGACGGTAATGGAATTGAGCTGAGTGGTGGTTTGGGCAAGAGTCGTCGTTGCGGCGACGAGCGTCGCGGCTATCAACAAAGCAGAACGAAACATTTTGTACCTCGCACAGCCGACCCGCATGCGGGCGCAAACAACCGCAAAACCTGCAGCAGTCTGCGAAACCCAATCGGTCTGTGGAGGAAGAGGGAGCCCGCGCTCCGGAAGCCGCCCGCCGCAGCACCGACACTCGCCATGGCCGGTCTCCGGGCTCGCGAGTGGCCGGAACGATTCCAACCTTCACCCGTCGCCTTCCCGCGCTTGCGCGCAGTGGCTTCATGACGGGCGATTGACTCGCCTACCGTTGCGGGGGCAGCGCCGGAATTGCCCGCTTCGAGCGGGCGCACCGGCTTCCCAAGTCCTGCTCCGAGCAGGACGCCATCGGCGCCGTCATTATCACCACCCGCACGCGACGCGTCAAGCGAAGGAGAGTGATTAGAGGCGGGTTTATCTTTTCTTACGGGTTTTTGTCGAGAAAACGCTTGGGAAATGGCGTGACGGACCTTCGTAGAAGCATCGCTTGGGCAATCAAGCGACGCGGACCGGGCGATACGCTATTGATTCACTGACGTACGAACCGCATCCGCCAGCGCCGTTGCAACCATCGCATGCAGCGCGGCACGATCGATCTTCTCGACCGAGTTCCTGGGGATGCGATCGACAAATATCCAGCACTCGGGCACCTTGTATGCGGCAATGGAACGTGCGCTCCACTCGGCCAATTCCTGCGCGGTGAGCGCAGAGCCCTTGTCGGGTTCGCGTTCGACGAAGGCGGCGACGATCTGTCCCAGCCGCGGGTCCGGCGCGCCGACGACCGCCGCGGCGAGCACGTCGGGATGTTCCTCGATCACGTCCTCGACTTCTCCCGGCGCGATGTTCGATCCGGCCCGGATGATAATTTCCTTGCTGCGTCCGACAAACCACACGTAGCCGTCCTCGTCCACACGGCCCAGGTCGCCGGTATAAAGCCAGCCGTCGCGAAGCGTGGTTGCCGTATGCTCGGGCTCTTCCCAGTATCCGATCATCATGCTCGGCGAACGGATCACGATCTCGCCCTCGGCGCCGCGCGGCAACTCGCGTCCGGAGGAATCCACGATGCGAAGCTCCACGCCGTCCCGCGGACGCCCGACGGAGCCTTCGCGCCGTGCTTCGCCGGGCCGCTCGATGCAGTAAGCCTCGCATTCGGTCATGCCCAGAAGCTGCACCAGCGGCGCCGCCGTCGCGGCCGACCAGCGCTCGCGCATTTCCTCGGTAACCGCGTCGCCGCCGCAGTAGAGCTCTGTGAAGCAGCCGCAGTCCGCATCGCAACAGGCAGGATGATCGAGCACGTCGAGCAGCAGCGTCGGCAGCAGGAAGCTCCGGGTCGGCCGGTACTTGCAAACGAGATCGAGGTAGGTCTCGGGGTCGTGGCGGGGCAGGATCACGGCGGTACTTCCGTTGCGCATGGCCGGAAAGAGCTGGCCCGCCGTACCGCCGATATGCACCATGGACGAGGAAATCAGCCACACATCGTCGGGGCCGAAGCCGTTCGTCTTGCTTCGGCTCTTGGCGCAGTCCGCGAGCGAACGGTGCGTATGGGTCACACCCTTGGGGCGGCTCGTGCTGCCCGAGGTATAGAAGATCGCCGCGGGAGCATCGTCTTCGATCGCAACCTCCGGCGCAGGAGCGGACGCCGCCTCCAGCGCCGCCGCCCACGGCCGGTGAGCCTCGTCGCCTGCGTCTCCGATCACGCGAACGTGAGCGAGCGTCGGCACCGTCTCGGAAATTCCCCGCACCTCTTCCACCAGCTCGCCGTCCACGATCAGCAGACGCGCCTCGCAATGATTGAGCGCGTACTCGGTCTCGCGGCGGCGGTAACGGGTGTTGACCGGCACGGCGACGGCGCCGATCCGGAAGCAGGCGAAATAAAGCGTCGCCAGTTCGGGCGAGTTGTGCAGATGCAAGCCGACCCGGTCGCCGGCTCCGATGCCGAGCGCTGCCATCGCGCCGGCGGACCGCTCGACCGCGTCCGCAAAGTCGGCATAACTCAGGCGCGTATCGCCGAATACGAGGGCGGTATGCTCCGGTGTCTCGCGCAGTCTCGAAGCGGCGAGGCGCCGCAAATCCATAAGTCCCATGGGCGCGCATCCTAGCAGCTTTCCCCGCACCAAGTTACAGAGCGTCCGAACCGCCCAAGCGGGGAGCATCTATGACCTCCATGCGTTCTACGCCGGAGGTGCCGACGTTCTCGGACGGCGGACCATTGTTATCGCCATGCGAACACGCGCGTCAGGCGAAAGGAAGGGGGTCAAGCCAGACCCCCATCTCTTGCTTATGGGATTTGTCGGGCAGATGTACTAAAATCGGCGCAATAGTGGGGTTTTTAACAGTATCAGCCTGAGCAATCAATTGAACTGCCCGCATCGATTTGCAAATCTCTTGCCTCAGCGTTAGGGTTCTGGCATGGTTCCATCCTCGCCTACGCAATACGATCCTTCAGAGAAATTTCTTCCGCCTCTGTTAGACGAATTTCGTGTTGCCCTGCGCGAAGAAATCGATGCTGCCAAGCGCGCCACATCTTCAGCCGCCGTCAATCTGCTAGGCGGGAGGCGAGTTGCAAATCTTGGAAACAGCGTTCAATACGTGTTCTCTATAGAGTCGCCGCTGAACTTACCGGATGACTCTCCGGCAGAATTGGTCATACCGGGTCAGAATGCGCCTGTAGAGGGCACGATCGTGTCTGTCGAGGGCTTGTCGGTCGTTGTCGCAGTTCCCATAGACCTCGGCGAATATGTGCCTCTGGCCCGCCTGCAGAATGACCTAACCTACCTGTTGCGGGTTCTCATAGAACGCATCGAGGATCTTGCCGAGGATGCAAACCCGGCGGGAAAGCGCCTCTTGGGACTTCAGCCACCCTCTGGGAATCGCGTCTCTGCAGACCCCAGTTGGCTTGAGCCCAATGAAGCACCCAATGACGAGCAACGCGATGCGATTGAAAGTGGCCTCGGGCGCGATCTGACGTTCATTTGGGGACCGCCCGGCACCGGAAAGACACAGACCATCGGCACGCTGTCGGTAGAGCTCTTTCGCCGCGGACGATCTGTGCTTCTGGTCTCCCATACGAATGCAGCGGTGGATCAAGCACTCTTGAAGGTTGCAAAATACAGCGACCAATCCGAACTCGCTCAGGGCCTGATTCTGAGGTTGGGTGATCCGAAAGACGAGAGAGTCCGGGAAAGGCCGGAACTGCTTGTGCAAACTCACGTAGAGCGTCGATCGGCCGAGATTGTGGAAGAGCGTAACCGCCTGACCGACGAACTCCCACGTGTAGCGGCTGAACGAGCCACACTCAGACGGGTGATTGAGGTCGCGGAGTGGCTGCCGGCGGCCGAAGTTGACTCCCGCACGTGGCCACAAAGTATCGAGCAAGTTGACCGGATCGAAGCGGAACTGGCTGCAGTTACAAAGCGTCTGGAGCCTTTGCGCTCTGAGTTGGCACCGTGGCACGCGATACTCGCAGAGGCCGAGCGCACTAAGATACAAATCGCACGGATAGCGGAGATCATCAATGAACTCCCGAGCCTCAAGGCACGGGCAGATGAGGCAAGCGCACATCTACGAGACGCCACCGTTCACCGCCAAGCCACCGAGGAACTTGCTGAGCAGGCTCGCCTGCATGCTCCGGAGTTGCAGAAGGCTAGGGAGCGGCTGAGCTCTATCCGTGCAGAACTCCCGGAGCGAGAACCATTGCTCGCTGCGGCGGACAGCGAACTGGCTGAGTTGCGCGAGTCAATTCTGATTGCTCGCGACCTCCTCAAGCGGACCATTGCAGCGAACCTCTTCTCGCGGAGGTTGCGGGGTCTCCCGAACCCAATGCTGCAGCAGTCGGTTCTATCCGGCCTCGAAGCACGGTCCACGCGGTTGCACGCAGCCCGTCAGGACACTGCCGATCGACTTGAGCGGCTGCAGCACGATGCCCGTAAATCTCAGGCGATTATCGATCAATACGGTCACTTGCCGGACCCGGACCGCCAAGAAGAGAAGGCATCCGCGTGCGAGGCAGTTGAGGCGAACGCAGCAAAAATTTTGGCAGAGGTGACAGATCGACTCGTAGCTGCAGAACGCGAACTCGGCGAACTGGGTGATCCCGGACGACTATTTGCACAGAGGCACAGCGCAAACGCTGACTCCGTGTGTCGTAAGGTCGATCGCATGCTCATCGAGATCGCACCATTTGCGGCTGAGGAACGCAAGCTGAGCGAACAGCTCTCCTTCCACACGGCCGTGCTTTGCCAGAGCGCCGGAGCGCACGCCCTCAAAACTCGAACGTTCGGCCTTACCGAAGGCGACCCAGATTCCCCTCGGGAGCTGGTCGCCGAAGCGCGATTGGGAATCGAACGTGGACGCGCACTGCTCGCGGACCGCTCTATTGATGAACTGCGTGCCGAACGCAAGGTGCTGACCGAACGCTACGCCGCCTTGAGTACTCGGGTGGACGAACTCAACGAAACTCTCGGAAAAGTGGAAGCGCTCGTCATTGCCGAAGCACGAGTTGTTGCGACGACGCTCACGCGTGCCTACAAGCGGGATTCGGTTCAGGCACGCAAGTTCGACACGGTGATCCTCGACGAAGCTTCGATGGCGCCGATCCCTGCGCTCTGGGTTGTCGCAGCGCGTGCCGAGCGGAACGTCGTGCTCGTTGGGGATTTTCGGCAACTGCCCCCTATCAAACACTCTGTGCATCCGCTGGCTGATAAGTGGCTGGGGCGTGACGTGTTCGAGGCGGCAAACGTCCAAAAGGCATTCGAGACAAACGCACCCGCTCATTGTATCGCGCTGAGAGAGCAGTTCCGGATGCATCCCGCGATTAGCTCGATCGCGAACCATTTCGTATATCGCGGCTTCCTTCGTGACGGGCCTCGGGTGCAAGACGATGACTCGGACTTCCTGACCTGGTTCTCGGGGGACGTACCTTTCGACGCTCCTGTGACGCTGGTGGACACGTCCTTACTGAACGCATGGGTCACGAGTGTAAATCGTGGAGGGCGCACCAGCCGTCTGAATTTCCTGTCCGCGACGGTTTGCGCGGACCTTGCGCAACTCGCGCTCTGCCCGGATCGGATGCGACTACAGCCTGGCGACGATCCGAGAATTCTCTTAGGTGCACCATACCGTCCTCACGCAAAGCTCCTGTCTCTGCTGGTGCATGACCAAGGCCTCGATGGGGAGGTCGTGTGTGGGACCGCGCATACGTTCCAGGGTGCTGAGGCGCCGATTGTCATATTCGACTTGGTGAACGACGAGCCGCATTGGCGAGTCGCCATGTTCGATGCTCGTCGCGACGAAAATACGAGGAGGCTCCTCAATGTCGCGCTCACAAGAGCGCAGCGTCGGCTGGTGATTGTCGGAGATTTCTCCTGGATCGAACGTCAGGCGAAACGCGGAGGCGCTCTCCGGGAGCTTGTCGCATACCTTAAGAGCAAACATCCGATCGTTAACGCGGCAGCCGTCGTTCCGACTGGACTCGCGGCGCGAGCGGCTGCGACGAACGTTATCATCACAGCGGGGCAAAACACGCCAATGCCGCCACAGTTTGTGGTGACACAGGACCATTTCTACGACTACCTGTACTCGGACCTAGCCGCGGTGCATCACCGTGTCGTCATTTACTCGCCGTTTGCGACCGCAGATCGGGTTGGTCGTCTCGAACCACATCTGCGCGCGGCAATGGAGCGCGGGGTCGAAGTCTGGATCGTCACGAAGCCTCTTGAAGAACGCGGCAGGGATCGGGAGGTCTATGCCAGCATAGAGAAGGGACTACGCGCATGGGGAGCTTCCATCGTACACAAGCGCGGAATGCACGAGAAGCTGGTCCTCATAGATGACGATGTTCTATGGCAAGGGTCGTTGAATCCGCTGAGCTTCAGCTCAACTCAGGAGATCATGGAGCGGAGGCACAGTAGTAAAATTGTCAGCGACTATTCAGAAGTGCTTCGGCTCCCTGACCTGTTGGCCGTCCATACAGTGGGGGAAACAACGTGTCCGTACTGTGGCAAAGAAGTCGTCGCGGCCGAAGGGCGAGACGAGCCGTTCTATTGGCGATGCATCGAAGACAAATGCTTCTCACGTTCAATCGGTGATCCGATGCCTGTCGACGGTCGTGTTGTTTGCCGCGTCGATGCAGGAGCCTTGGAGTTTCGATGGCCCAACGAGAATCCATTCTGGAGGTGCGTACTTAATCACCGGCACCGGCAGCCACTCGCACGAAGTCATCTCCGCTTACCACGAATGCGGGAACTCATTCCCGCGCGCGAGCTTCGGAAGCTCGATCGGGAGTACGAGATCGAAGGGCAAAGCGGACAAAAGAAGTTGTTCGGGTAGGTTTTCAAGCCGCGGATCGACGATCCGCGCGAACAGTAAAATGGTCGAGTCCGACTGGACCTATATTTCTGTCGTATCCAGGAGTTCACCATGAATGACAGACGCCGTTCCCCGTTGAAAGCGATCCTGTACGGAGGGTTCATAGCGGGCACCATAGACATCGGCGCGGCCGCGTTGATCAATTGGCTGAGTCCGGTCGTGATCCTGCATGCCATTGCCAGCGGCGTTCTGGGAAAGGCGTCGTTTAACGGTGGAACTACCAGCGCCTTGCTCGGGCTCGCGTTGCAATGGGGCATGTCGCTCATAATCGCGGCCATCTACGTCATTGCGGCTCGCTGGATTCTATGGCTGACGAGGCTTTGGATTCTCGGCGGCCTGGCTTACGGCGTGGTGATTTTCTTCGTCATGAACTACATCGTCGTGCCACTTTCGGCGGCCGCACCGCCGCACTATTTCACCATGCAACGTCTGTTGCACCGCTTTCCTCCCGACAAGTTCATCGAAAATCTTCTGGCCATGTTCCTGTTCGGCCTTATCGTTGCATTTTTCGCCCACCGTTTCGTCCGGCGTCCCTCGCCGGACGTGAAAAGCTGACGGAGCTTTCGATGACTGTGAAACAGACGGATTTGCAGACACACCGTATCGCGCTGTTCGACATGGACGGGACGCTCGCCGATTACGACGGCCAAATGCGACGCGACCTGAAAAAAATCCGCACGCCGGGCGAACCGGACTACGCGCCGCACGACCACAACGCGCCTAAATACTTCGGCGCCCGGATCGATTTCATCAAGGCGCAGCCGGGCTGGTGGTGCCGTCTCCCGCGGCTCGAACTCGGATTCGACCTCTTGCGGCTTGCGCAGGAGCTGGACTTTCAGATCCAGGTCCTCACCATCGGACCGCACAACACGCCCTCGGCCTGGATGGAAAAGGTGGAGTGGGCGCAAAAACATATCGGTCGGTCCGTGAAAGTGACCGTCACCGAAGACAAGTGCCATAGCTACGGGAAGATTCTGGTGGACGACACGCCGCAATACCTGACCGAGTGGCTCTGCCATCATCCCCGCGGCTGGGGCATCGCGCCCGCCCAGCCGGACAACGAAGGGTTCGAGCATCCGCGGGTGATCCGCTACGACGGCACGAACCTGGCAGCAGTCCGCAAGACGATGCAATCCGTGCGGGACTAGGGCGGGCGGAATATGGGCGTATTTTCAGCACGCGTTCGGCAGCGTCCGCCCCGCGACAGCCAGCGCGCGCGGCTGTATCGCGCCGAGCACGAGGTATTCGGCGTACCGCCGCACAGTGCGTGGCCACACCTGACCCTGCCAGCCGCGGAGCGTTTCGTGCACGCCGTGCTCGCCGAGTCGTGGTTCCGGGAGGCGTTCGGCACGGTTGCCGACGTGCGGATCAAGGACGGGCGCGGCACCCGCCACGCTTACAGCGCCTACGATTCCAAACGGCACAGCGTGCTGTTTTCCTTTCCGCGCTGGGCCCGCTCGGCGCCGGTGCTGCTGCACGAAATCGGACACGCGGCAAACCTTCGACGTCACGGCCTTGTGGCCGCGCACGGATCTGAATTTGCCGCCGTGTATTTACGGCTCGTGCAGCGTCACCTGGGCGCCGATGCCCATGCCTCCTTGCGCGACGCTTTCGCGAAGCACAAGGTCAAATCCTGAGTCTTAGGCCGATTGCCCTCGAAGCTCCGGAGCCGGAGCTCCGGAGCTGTCTTCGATTTTGCAGCCGTTAATGCGACGCCGCTGACGCCGGCTTGGTTTCCGGCATGGCTGAGGAGTGGTGATCCATGATGCACCACTTGCCGTTCATCTTCTGGTACACGAAGGTGTAGCGGGCCTGGACCTCTCCGGGTTTCCCGTTCTGTGTCACGTCGAAGGTGTAGATGCCGGAGTTGATCGCGGTGTCGGGGCCGAGGATGCGGATGTAGGACTCGTCGATCGTGCCCTTCGGCTTGAGCTGCAGGAAGTGATCGAAGTAGTCGGTGATCTGGGCGGGGGTGGTCCGGACCTGGTTCGATACGGTCGGGAGGAGTACTCCGCCGGGGTCGCAATAGAGCGCGGCGACTTTTTTGGCGTCGAGCGTCTGCAGGGCGGCGTTCCAGATCGTGAATTGCTGTGTGATGAGTGCCTTGCTCGGCATGCTGCTGTCTTTGCCGAGAGCGGTTGCGGGTGTTGCTGTGACAACGGCCAGAAGGAGGGTGGAAAAGACGAAGGTTTTCATGACGTTTCCTCGTTGAATCGGGCGATAGGATCCTTGCCGCTGCATAGTAGCAGGGTTTTGCGGCCCGCTCTTTCGCAGATTGTCGGATGCGGCCGGAATCAGGACGTTAGCAGCCTCATGACGGGTGGCTCGGATTCTGATCGGCTTAAGGAGTTAAGTGGGACTATCCTAGATACCCGCACTGACTGGCCGGAAGTCCGCTTGTGTCTGCATCCCAGCGCAAGATTCTGCATGTGGACATGGACGCGTTCTACGCGTCGGTGGAGCAGCGTGACGATCCGGCGTTGCGCGGAAAGCCGGTGGTCGTCGCCTGGCGCGGCGCGCGCTCGGTGGTGGTTGCGGCGAGCTACGAGGCGCGCAAGTTCGGAATCCGTTCGGCGATGCCTGCCTCGCGTGCCGAGCGGCTGTGTCCACGAGCCGTTTTCGTTGCGCCGGACTTCGTGCGCTACAAGGCGGTGTCGCGGCAGGTGCGGGAAATCTTTTCGCGCTACACGGATCTCATCGAGCCGCTGTCGCTGGACGAGGCTTATCTCGACGTCACGCTCCCCAAGATCGAACTGCCTTCGGCGACCGCGATCGCGCAGGCGATCCGCAAGGCGATTCGCGAAGAAACGCGGCTCACCGCCTCGGCGGGCGTCGCGCCGAACAAGTATCTGGCCAAGATCGCCTCGGATTGGCGCAAGCCCGACGGACTGTTTGTAATCCGCCCGGCGGAGATCGAGTCTTTCCTCACGCCGCTCGCGGTCGGGAAGCTGCCCGGCGTCGGCAAAGTGATGAACCGCAAGCTCGCCGACATGGGCATTGCGACGATCGGCGAATTGCGCGGGGTGCCGATGCAAACGCTCGAACATTATTTCGGCCGCTGGGGCCGGCGGCTTTACGAACTCGCACGCGGCCTGGACGAGAATGCAGTGACGCCGGATCGGCCGACGTTGCAGGTGTCGGCCGAGGACACGTTCGAAAACGATCTCAGGCTGGATCAGCTCGAACCGCACATCCGCCGGCTCGCCGAAAAGACCTGGAGCGCTGCGGAGCGCGAAGAAGGCCGCATCGCGCGCACCGTGGTGCTCAAGCTCAAGACCGCCGATTTCCACGTGCTGACGCGCAGCCTGACGCTGCCGACGCGCCCGTCCTCGGCGCGCGAACTCGCCGATATCGCCTGCACCTTGCGTGAACGCGTCGAACGTCCACCCGAGAGTCTTTATCGCTTGGTTGGTGTCGGCCTCTCCGGTTTCGTCGACGAAGCGGATTTCGCCGCCCAGGAAGAACTCTTCGACCGCGATGCGGCGTCGTCGTAGGGGGGCTTTGCGCATGCGGCAACGAGGAGCGCTGGCATCTTGCAGGGTGGAAGCCGGCGCTCCGTCCCGAATCCCAAACAAGCGGGGTTTTGTCTTTTCCCGCGGTTTGTTGAGATCAGTCGGTCGTGATGGTTCGGCTTGCGCGGCCGTACGCGAACCATGGTGCGCCGCGATAGGTATCGGCTACGAGCCAGACACCGCCGACAATGGCAAAGGAAATAAAAAATGCGGTGTTTGCGGTATGGCCCGTGTGCAGATACGGACCCCAGAACCAAACGGTAATGACGGCCAACTGGGCCGCCTCCAGCGTGGCCGCAAGTCTGGGTAACACGCTGAAGAGCAATGCCAGGCAAACGGCGAGACTCGCCGCACCATGAAGAAAGACCCAGTCGAAGCTACCCGGCAGCGACGCGATCCACGGTGGGAGAGTTCGAGTTATTGGCCCTATCTTCAAGAGCACCTCCAACGCGATCAGAGGCAAAGAGAGGATCAGCAATAAGCGAGCCGCACGGATGCCATTCTCTCCTACGGCAAACTTGAGGTAACGCTTTTCCCAAGTGCCTGCGTGAGCCGCGAACAGGCACCAGGCGCCGGCGGTCACGATCGCGATCTCGCCGAGTGTTCCCCAGGAATCTATATCCATCGGTCGCTGCACCACCGCCGGAATATCCAGCAACCCGACCCAGAGGATCATGTAGGGAAAGAGGATTCGACAGGTCAGTGTGAGAGTGCGCCTGAAAAGCAGGCCGACGCCGAGGGCCACCTCAATAGCGTCGCAAACGTACGCAATAATCGTCTGTTCCGGAAAATGCTGTATCGGGATGTGTTGCCATCCCAGGGCAAACTCGCGGTTGACGAGACCGGTGATGCCGATCCCGATCAGGCTTGCGGCAAATAAGATGCGGCTCGGTCGAATCGAGGTAATCACTTCTCAAGTCTCCTTTCTGCCGAAATGAAGACCCTCGTGATGCAAGAGTGTATCCTCATTTGCCTCGTGTGTCCCGCAGTGCGTTCGACCGACCGCTACGGCGATCCCGCTCCTCCCGGTTCCTGGGAAAATAGACCCGCTTGAGCCGCTCGAAGCGGGCATCCTGAACGGGTGCCCGACAAAATCCTTGAGTACTTGTCATTCCGGCGAAAGCCGGAATCCAGTGGAGTAGGGAATCCCGGCCTGCGGCCGGGTTGCATTTGACTGGGTCCCGGCCTTCGCCGGGACGACGAAGCTCCAGGCACCGCATTCCCTTTGTTCCGGGTCGGGCGAATTAAGCGGGTAAAATAGGCGTGAAAATAAAAGCCTGACCGGACTTCGCTCATGCCCCAGAACTCCGCCGGCGCCCGTTTTCGCGCCGCACTCAAAAAGGAACGGCCGCTCCAGATCGTTGGAGCGGTGAACGCCTACAGCGCGTTGCTCGCGGAACGCGCGGGCTTTAGGGCACTGTATCTTTCCGGCGCCGGCGTAGCGAACGCCTCTTTCGGACTGCCGGATCTCGGCATGACGACCTTGAACGACGTCTGCGAGGACATCCGCCGGATTACGGCCGCAACGAAGTTGCCGTTGCTGGTGGATGCCGATACCGGCTTCGGGTCCGCGTTCAACATTGGGCGCACGACGCGCGAGATGATCCGCGCCGGCGCCGCCGGCTTTCACATCGAGGATCAGGTGGCAGAGAAGCGCTGCGGACACCGGCCCGGCAAGGCGTTGGTGGAAGCCGCGGAAATGTGCGACCGCATCAAGTCCGCGGTGGACGCGCGTACGGACGATAAATTCGCGGTGATGGCGCGCACCGATGCGCACGCCGTCGAGGGCCAGAAGGCCGCGGTGAAGCGTGCGCTTGCCTATGTGAAGGCGGGCGCGGACATGATCTTTGCGGAAGCGCTGACGACACTCGACGAATACCGCGAGTTCACCACGAAGGTCGGAGTGCCGGTGCTTGCGAACATCACCGAATTTGGCAAGACGCCGCTTTTCACGATCGAGGAACTGGGCGAGGCGGGCGTCGCGATGGCGCTGTACCCGCTTTCCGCCTTTCGCGCCATGAGCAAGGCGTCGGAGCTGGTGTACGGCGCCATCCGCCGGCGCGGCACGCAGAAGGACGTGCTCGATCTGATGCAGACGCGCGACGAACTTTACGAACGTCTCGATTATCACGACTACGAACAGAAGCTCAACGAATTGTTCGACGCTAAGGCTCGTTAAGATCACGTGTCCGAGAGAAAGTACAACTGGGATGCCATCGCCGCGATCATCGCCTCGCTGATCGGGCTACTGGCAATTTTTGTTTCGGCTTATACCGCCTGGAACGGGCACCAACAGACGCGCGCGCAGGTCTGGCCGTACCTCGAAATGGGGGAATCTGATTCTTTGCCGACCGACATTATCAAAAACGGCGTTTTCGTGAGCCACGGCGGTACCCTGGTGGCGATCAACAGCGGTGTCGGCCCGGCCATCGTACGCCACGTCGAGGTGTTGGTGAACGGCAAGCCACAACCGGATTGGACTCACGTCTTCAAGGCACTCGGCTTTCACTCTGGGTTGCCGCACGGCACGTCCTCGTTCAACGATAAGGTACTGTCGCCGGGCCAGACGCTTAATTTCCTGCTGGTTTTCGGGCAAAAGAACTGGGTACGCTTTAAGCCGAAACTGGTCAGCAGCGTCGTTATACGGGCCTGTTACTGTTCGACACTGGGCGAATGCTGGATCAGCACATTGGACCTTCGAAACGGTTCTCCCGGCGGACAACCGACCGGTTCCTGTCCGCAGATACCGAAGTCGGACGAGTTTGAAGAGTGAAAGATCAATGTCATGACCGAGGTTGCGGCCGAACCCCTAATTTTGCATGAGGTTTGAATCATGAGCGAAGACACCAAACAGAATTTTCCAAAGCCGAAAAAATCCGTGGCGCTGTCCGGCATCGTCGCCGGCAATACCGCGCTCTGTACCGTCGGGCGCAGCGGCAACGATTTGCATTACCGTGGCTACGACATCCTCGACATCGCCGAGAAGTGCGAGTTCGAGGAAGTGGCGCATCTCCTGATTCACGGCAAGCTGCCGAACCGCGCCGAATTAAAAGCCTACAAGACCAAACTCAGGAGCCTGCGCGGGCTGCCGGAAGTGGTGCAGACCGCGCTGGAGCAACTGCCCGCTTCCGCGCATCCGATGGACGTGATGCGCACCGGCGTCTCGGCGCTCGGTTGCGCACTGCCGGAAAAGGACGGTCACAGCGCCGCCGGCGCACGCGACATTGCCGACCGGTTGGTGGCCTCGCTTGGCTCCATGCTCTGCTACTGGTATCACTGGAGTCACAGCGGTCGTCTGATCGACGTCGAGACCGACGACGATTCCGTGGGCGGGCATTTCCTGCATCTGCTGCACGGCAACGAACCGTCGGAGGATTGGGTGCGTGCCATGCACACCTCGTTGATCCTTTACGCCGAGCACGAATTCAACGCCTCTACCTTCACCGCGCGGGTGATCGCCGGCACCGGCTCGGACATGTATTCCTGCATCACCGGCGCGATCGGTGCATTGCGCGGCCCCAAACACGGCGGCGCGAACGAGGTCGCATTCGAGATTCAGAGCCGCTACGAAACTCCGGACGAGGCGGAGGCCGACATCCGCCGTCGCGTGGAAGCGAAGGAAATCGTGATCGGCTTCGGCCATCCCGTTTACACCGTGAGCGATCCGCGCAACAAGGTCATCAAGAAAGTGGCCGAAGATTTATCGAAGGAAGCGGGCGACATGAAACTCTACGGTATCGCCGAACGGATCGAGTCGGTCATGTGGGACGCGAAGAAGATGTTCCCGAATCTCGACTGGTTTTCGGCCGTGTCCTATCACATGCTGGGTGTGCCCACGGCGATGTTCACGCCGTTGTTCGTGATTGCGCGTACCACCGGCTGGGCCGCACATGTGATCGAGCAACGCAGCGACGGCAAGATCATCCGTCCGAGCGCCAACTACACCGGCCCCGAAGATCGTAAATTCGTTCCGATCGAAAAGCGGTCCTGAAATTTTGTTCCCTCTCTCCTTGCGGGAGGGGGTCAGGGTGAGGGGTACGCCGCGTAGCGGCGCGGAAATTTTCACCCTCACCCCAACGCTCTCCCGTCGATGGAGAGGGGGCGTGAAAGCAAATGGAGAAATCGAGAGTGAGTAACACCGACATCAAATCCGCCAAGCGGCCCGATCCCGAGAAAGTGCTGACCGATATCGCCGACTACGTCTGCGATTACGAGATCGAAAGCGCGGCTGCGTACGAAACGGCCCGCTACTGTCTGATGGACACGCTCGCCTGCGGCATGCTGGCGCTTGCCTATCCGGCCTGCACGAAACTGCTGGGGCCGGTGGTGCCGGGTGCGACGCTCGCGCGCGGTGCGCGGGTGCCCGGAACCGATTACGAACTCGATCCGGTGCAGGCCGCGTTCAACATTGGCACCATGATCCGCTGGCTGGACTTCAACGACACCTGGCTTGCGGCCGAATGGGGGCATCCTTCCGATAATCTGGGCGGGATTCTCGCCGTGGCGGATTACGTTTCGCGCCGAAACCTCGCGGAAGGCAAACCGCCATTACGCATGCGCGCCGTACTCAAGGCCATGATCAAGGCACATGAGATCCAAGGCGTGATGGCACTCGAAAACAGCTTCAACCGTGTCGGACTCGATCACGTGCTGCTGGTGCGTCTTGCGACTACGGCCGTGGTCACTGACATGCTTGGTGGCGCGCGCGATCAGGTTGTCAATGCGGTGTCGCATGCGTTCATTGACGGCGGCGCGCTCCGCACCTATCGTCACGCGCCCAATGCCGGTTCGCGGAAAAGCTGGGCCGCGGGCGACGCCACCTCGCGCGGCGTGCGCCTCGCGCTGATCGCGTTGACGGGCGAGATGGGCTATCCCACCGCGCTTTCGGCGAAGACCTGGGGCTTTTACGACGTGCTGTTCAAGGGCAGGCCGTTCGAATTCCAGCGCGGCTACGGCAGCTACGTGATGGAGAACGTGTTGTTCAAGATTTCCTTCCCCGCGGAGTTCCACGCCCAGACCGCGGTGGAGGCGGCTATGACGTTGCATCCCGAGGTGAAGGACCGCTTGAACGATATCGAGAAGATCGTGATCGAGACGCAGGAACCCGGTGTGCGCATCATCGACAAGATCGGGCCGCTCGCCAATCCGGCCGATCGCGATCACTGTATCCAGTACATGACCGCGGTTCCCCTCATCTTCGGACGCCTCACGGCGCAAGATTACGAGGACGACATCGGCGCCGATCCGCGCATTGACGCATTGCGCGAAAAAATGGAAGTGCGGGAAAACGAGCAATTCACGCGCGATTACTACGACGCGGACAAGCGCTACATCGGCAATGCGATCCAGGTGTTCTTCAAGGACGGTTCAAAGTCCGAACGCGTGGCCGTCGAATTTCCGATCGGTCATCGCAAGCGGCGCGCCGAGGGCATTCCCGTGTTGATACGTAAGTTCGAGAACGCCATCGCCGCACGCCTGCCCGCCACGCAGTGCGCAGCGCTCAAGTCATTGTGTGCGGATCAGCAGCGGCTCGCGGAAGCGCCGGTTTCCGAGTTTATGGCCCTGTGGACGATTTGATCGCCTGCCGCAGGTTCGCCTGATCGCAGCGTTGCGGCCGCTCATCGCAACGGCGGCAACGGTCGGCGTTCAGCCTTGACCGGCGGTAGCCGCTTTCGGTGCTGTGTTTCTGCCGGCGTAAAATCCGGAGGTGTTGCCGTCCGGACAGCTTTTGACCTTCCTGTTGACGAAATTGTTCGAGCTGTTTATCCAGCAGTCGCCGTAAAGCGAGCAGTAGCATAAGGTCGTCACCAGCAGGGGATAACGTGTCACCGCCTTGCGGAAGCCCGCGCCGGAAAGGTGGAGGAGCGTCACTTTTTGTCCCTGCAGCAGGACGATACCCGGCGGCAGATCGGCGTGTCCCATGTTTGTCATATTGTCGGACCACTGCGGGTTATCGACCAACTCGTGAGCCGCGGAATCCCAATCGTGCAGCGTTTTGCCATCGAACTGCACGTCGAGGTAGCGTATGACCGCCGGGCCGAGTCCCGCGGTGTAGATCACCAGCTGATATTGCGTAGGGAAAGTCGAACTGTATTGTTCGATATGCGGCCACACGGCGGTTTGTGCCTGCGTGCGCATGAGGTGGACTTGATAGAAGGTGACGATCACGGCGCACACGGCAATGATTATGCCGGCGACTGCAAGAATCCGGTCGGACGTTTCCCGCCAGTTCATGCTGCGTGCTCCGAGCGATCCACGGCTATTATTATGCCGAAGTCGTTTTCGGCATGAATGGTGGGGCCTTTGTGGGTTCCGGAACAAAGGACGATTGATCCGTGAGGCGTATTCGTAATGAGGCGACCGACGCCAGGACGATGAGCGAGTCGTTCGCCCGGCTCGGCATTCCGCTGCCGGAGGGCGCGGCGGCGGCGCTCGCGGAGTATCTGGCGCTCGTGGCGAAATGGAACCACGCCTACAATTTAACCGCCGTGCGTGAACCGGGGGAAATGGTCGCGCGTCACGTGCTGGATTCGGCCGCGGCGCTGCCCTTCCTGCGCGGAACGCGGATGCTGGACGCCGGCAGCGGTGCGGGATTTCCGGGCCTGGTGCTTGCGCTGCTGGCGCCTGATACCACTTGGGTGCTGGTCGAATCGAACGGGAAAAAGGCCCGCTTTCTCGATCATGCGGTGCGCCGCCTCGGCCTCGGCGGACGCGTTTCGATCCATGCCGGCCGGCTCGAAAGCTACCGTCCGCAGCCGGGTTTTGATACCGTCACTGCTCGGGCGCTTGCGGCGCTCGCCGTGCTGACGGCCTGGACGGCGCCCTTGCTTGTTCCCGGCGGACGGATCGTCGCGCTCAAGGGCCGGCGCGCCGAGATCGAAACCGAACTTGCGGCGCTGCCTGCCGGATGGCATACGCAGCTTGCAAAAGTTGCGGTGCCCGGCGAGACGGGCGAGCGGCACGTGGTGGTATTGGAACGGGAAACAGGGAAATAGGAATGGGGCGAGTCATCGCGATCACGAATCAGAAGGGCGGGGTGGGCAAAACCACCACCGCCGTCAATCTCGCCGCATCGCTCGCCGCGAGCGACCGCCGGGTGTTGCTGGTGGATCTCGATCCACAGTCGAACGCGACTACGGGTTGCGGCGTCGACCCGCGCCAACTGGCCGCAACGACGGCCAACGTTCTTCTGGGCGAAGCCGAATTTTCCGCCATTATCCAGAATCTGTGCTTCGATACGCTCGCCTTCGATCTCGCTCCCGCAAGCGCCGATCTGACGACCGCCGAGGTGCGCCTGGTCGCAGAATTCGGGCGCGAGCACCGTTTGAAGAACACGCTCGAACCGATCGTCGGAAACTACGACTTCATCTTCGTGGATTGTCCGCCGGCGCTGAACCTTCTGACCGTCAATGCGTTGGCCGCGGCCGCCGGCGTGTTGATTCCCATGCAGTGCGAGTACTACGCGATGGAGGGACTTTCGGCCTTGGCTGACACCATCCGGCGTATCCGTAAGACCGTGAATCCCGGCCTTGCGATCGAAGGCATCCTGCGCACGCAGTTCGATCCGCGCAGCAATCTCACCAGCGACGTATCCGCGCAACTCGTCCTGCACTTCAAGGATCGCGTTTACCGGACGGTGATTCCGCGCAACGTGCGCTTAGCCGAGGCACCCAGCTACGGCGCACCGGCGCTGGTTTATGACCGCACTTCGCGCGGTTCGCTGGCCTATCTCGCGCTCGCGGAAGAGATACTGCACCGTGCCGAAAGTGCGGCGCCCGCACCCGCAACCGAAAAGACTGCGCCTTCGGCGACGGAATTGTAATTTCACGCTTCGAGTGAATCGCCTTCGGCGGGACCTACTTTCGTTACGGCGAAAGTAGGCAAAGCCATTGCGCCGACGGGCTCGGCCTTCGTGCGTCCATGCACTACGGCTACCCTGCGCTGCTCGCGCGGCACGGGCCGGGCGGCAACTCGGCCTGCGCGATATATCGCTTCGGCCTCAGACACTCCGCCCTTTCCCCCGCACCGCGCTCCGCTGCTCGGCTCGCCCCACGGCGCAAAATCAGGAGCCGGTCGTCCTGACCGGCAGAGCAAGAGGAGTTAGTGAAGGTTTGCGCTCGTTGCGCATCGAACGCAGCACGCCTTCCGCGGGACCTACTTTCGTTACGGCGAAAGTAGGCAAAGCCATTGCGCCGACGGGCTCGGCCTTCGTGCATCCGTGCACTACGGCTACCCTGCGCTGCTCGCGCGGCGCGGGCCGGGCGGCAACTCGGCCTGCGCGATATATCGCTCCGGCCTCAAACACTCCGCCCTTTCCCCCGCGCCGCGCTCCGCTGCTCGGCTCGCCCCACGGCGCAGAATCAGGAGCCGGTCATCGTGACCGGCAAGAGATGAGAAGAACCGTGCTCGGACGCGCCCAACGGGACACAGGAAGCAGCGACTCTAAATCTACGGTTTCGCAATTGGTCGTGACGCCAGAACACCCGCCGTCCGCATTCGGTCTATTGTGTTGAAAAACTCGCAAAACGCCGAGATGCTAAATTCAGAACGAAGTGAATATTGCTGATTTCCCGATTCATATTTGGATATATAAGCGAACCAATAGCGAATTTAAAAATTTGCTTCTCCTGAAATTGAGTTTTTCAACAGAATCTGCCAGTAGCGGACATTCGCTCGTAGCGAGGCCTATTCAAGCGACAAATAGAGTCGACCGCCAGAATTTTGTTAGTTTCCGCTTTTTTGTACTGGGCAGTGATAGTGTTGTCTCATCTGGTATTCGATAAACGACTTGACTATGTATTTAGCAACGCCTTTATTGCCGTGATCTTCCGTTATATATAGCGTTTCGTCGTACAGGCCATCATCGTACCCGAGTAGCACGGCACCATAAATGAGGTTTCCATCATTTCTATACTTGAAAATTGCCGCACACGGATCAGGGTGACTAATTGATATTGGCGTTGGGACCACTTTCGAGTCAGGCGATATGGTGTCTTGCCATCGTTTATTTCGGTACGCCTTGTTCAGAACTCCCATGGCCCCAGGAAGGAGACCCGCGACATCGCGTATTACACAATCCGGCCATTCACAATAACTAACTGCTATCTCCATCCAGCCGGCTTTCGGTCCTTGGGGTGCGGCAAAGTCGATGTGTTCCCCGGTAATCCCCCCATTATTAGCGGCAGCCAGAAGTAGGGTTTAGGCCGCCATGGCCAACTTCTGCATGGGCGTCACCCCGCCGATGCCCATGTTGGGCCGCTCGTGATTATAGGTCCATAACCAA
>JBOIBN010000005.1:0-54263 GCA_050739575.1 Gammaproteobacteria bacterium | reverse complement strand
TTGCACTCTCGCTCGCCTGCGCCGTCTTTCCCGGCATCGTCGGTTATACCGCCCGGCGTCTCGCGTCCGGTCCCGGCTGGATCTGGCTTGCGTGGGTGCCCGCGGCCTGGGTATTGCTCGAATGGGTGCGCAGCTTTCTCCTGACCGGATTCCCATGGCTGGCGCTCGGCTACAGTCAGGTCGCGACGCCGCTCGGCGGTTATTTACCCGTACTCGGCGTCTATGGTGCCGGCTTGGCCTGCATGTTGATCGCTGTCTTGCTGCTTATTACGCTTGCACCGCGGAGGAGGGCGCTGACCCGGGCGGCAGCGTTCGGCGGAATGATCGCAGTGTTTGCGGTTGGCTTCGGGCTTGCACGTGTGACCTGGACTCACCCGGCAGGTCCTGCGTTTCAGGCAAGTCTGATCCAGGGCAACATCCCGCAGACGCTCAAGTGGGAACCGGGCATGTTCATGCGCACGACCAAACTCTATGGGCGACTTACCCGCGCACATTGGACGAGCCGTTTGATCGTATGGCCCGAAGATGCGGTACCGCTCTGGTACGAACAGGCCGCGCCCCTGCTCGAAGAACTTGCCTACGAAGCACGGATGCACGGAACCGAGCTGGTCCTCGGCGTACCCATTTACGATGACGAGAACGATGCCGGCTACAACGCGGTCATATCGCTGGGCTCGGCCCACTCGGTGTACTACAAGCGCCATCTTGTGCCCTTCGGCGAATACTTTCCGGTGCCCGACTGGATCAAGCAATGGCTGAGCGCGCACGCCTTGCCATATTCGAGTTTCACCCCGGGTGCGTTCATGCAGCCGCCGCTCGTCGTCGGCCGGTGGAAAGCCGCGGTGGCGAACTGCTACGAAATCGCCTTCGGCCGACTTTTGATTGCCCAGTTGCCCGCAGCCGAGTTCATCCTCAATCTCTCCGACGACGGCTGGTTTGGCAACTCGATCGCGCTGCCGCAGCAATTCCAGATGGCGCAGATCGCCGCGCGGGCGACCGGCCGTTACGTGCTGACGGTCACCGACGACGGCATTACCGGCATCATCGATGAACACGGGACGGTGCGTGCGACCTTGCCCGTCCATACGGTCGGCGTGTTGACCGGCGAGGTCACACCTTTGGCGGGGGCAACGCCTTACGTCCGGGTCGGCAATTGGGCGATAGCGATTTTATGTGGCGTGCTTCTCGTGCTGACAGCCGGCTTTGCCGTCCGGCGGAGAAGTCGAAGATAAGACCATACTGTGGCTTGCAGGGGACACCGGGCGGGCGTAGTATTTCAGCCGCATATTCCGTTCGGCGGGATCCATGAGAACTTTCGGCTTGACGACGTTCGCTTTGGCAGCGATTGGTTTCGTATCCAGCACCGCCTTGGCGGCGACGCCGACCCCGATGCAAACGCAGACCAGCAAGGAACAGGCGCGGTTGCTCGCCCATGGCATGTATCT
The DNA here is from genome assembly GCA_050739575.1 of Gammaproteobacteria bacterium. Lineage (GTDB taxonomy): Bacteria > Pseudomonadota > Gammaproteobacteria > JAKDMP01 > JAKDMP01 > JBOIBN01. Next base: position 52,818 of record JBOIBN010000005.1, on the reverse strand, counting down.
CGTAACGCGCGCGGCGCCCATGGGCAACTGATGCAGGATCATGCCCTGCAGGGTGCGCCGATAGACGTGAAGCCCCTGCATCCGGTCCCGGGTTGGGTGGATCAGTCGCCTTCGATTGCGGGCCTGCCGCAAGGTTGGGGCTTCGATCAAACTGTGCATTTTCTGGAAACGGGTTTGACGCCCGACGGTGGACAAGCGGGTCCGTCTATGCCTGATTTCCGCTTCAACACCTGGGACGCGCGCGCCATTGCGACCTATCTGGAATCCTTGCCCAAACCCGCCGCCGCTTCGCATTGAACGCAGCCGGATGGGGATAACCCACACAGTGGCCTGTTGCAACACCCTGCACCTCTGCGGATCATTCGACGGTTGATTGCGGCGCACGAATGCAGGATTGGCAAGGGCAGCTCGTACTCATCGGCCAGATCGCGGCGGCAATGGTGTTGGGCGGATTCATTGGACTTGAACGCGAACTTGCGCACAAACCGGCCGGCTTTCGCACCCACATGCTGGTTGCCGGCGCCACCGCACTGTTCGCCGGCTTGGGCTCGGCGCTAACGCTGCATTTCGCCTCGCATTTTCACGCCGGCAGTTTCAGTTCGGATCCCATCCGCATTCTGCAGGCCATCGTCATCGGCGTCAGCTTTCTCGGCGCCGGCACAATTTTCCGTCGCGACGGAGAGCGAGTGGAAGGGCTCACCACCGCCGCCACGATTCTTCTTGCTGCGGGCGTCGGGCTTGCCTGTGCGCTCGAACGCTATTTGACCGCCATCGGTGCGACCCTGCTCACGATTGTAGTCTTGCGCGTTATCAAGGCCGTCGAAGGGCTCGGACGTCGGCACAAGTGAGCGAAACCTTGCGGGTAATTTCGCATCCCGCCTGCCTGGAGCATGATCCCGGCGAGGGACACCCTGAATCGCCGGCACGGCTGCGCGCGGTACTCGATGCAATCGAGACGTTTGCATCGAACCATGACGTTGAAATGATTGAGGCGCCGCGTGCGAGCCGTGAAGCGCTTTTGCGTGTTCACCCGGCAACTTATCTGGATTGGCTGGACCGACAATTCCCGGAGCGGGGGACCAACTGGGTCGATGCGGATACCGCCTTGTGTCCCGGCAGCCGAGAGGCGGTATATCGCGCGGCCGGCGCTGTCGAGCATGCGGTCGAGCTGGTTCTGACCACGGACATACGCCGCGTCTTTTGCGCCGTCCGCCCGCCCGGACATCACGCCGAACCGTCGCAGGCGATGGGCTTCTGCTTTCTCAACAACATTGCCGTCGGTGTGGCCGCCGCGCTTGCCGACGGCATCGAACGCGTCGCGATCGTGGACTTCGACGTGCATCACGGCAACGGTACCGAAGCGATGTTTGCGAGCGATGAGCGCGTGCTGTTCTGCTCGCTGTTCCAGCACCCCCTGTATCCGGGTTCGGGACTTTCACAGCCGTCGAACACCGTTTTCGTTCCGCTGCCAGCGGGCACGGACGGTCCAGCTTACCGCCAGGCGTTCGCGCAGCAAGTCGAACCCGCACTTGCGCGCTTCCGCCCCGAACTGATTTTCATCTCCGTCGGTTTCGACGCCCACTCGGGCGATCCATTGGCAGGTCTCGCGCTCGAAGACGACGACTACGCCTGGCTGACCGAACGCATTGTGGCCGCGGCGGAAGCGAGCGCCGAGGGACAGGTAATCTCAGTATTGGAGGGCGGCTATCGACTGGAAGCGTTGCGAAGCGCCACGCTGGCTCACCTTCAGGTCTTCGCCGATTCTGGGCGGGACGCGTGAAGTAAACCGCTTTAAGTCGTATAATCCGATGGCCTACGGGAAAAGGTTGGGGAACCATGGACTTAATCCGCACCACTCGTCTTAGACGACTTTATGGGAGCTAGGCTAAGAGTTGCATATGTCTAGTTAGGCAATCTCGCAGGACAAATCCGACTCGCATTGCGCGCGTGAAATAAGCGCGAACGAACAGGGATCTATCACGATGAGACTAAGTAAGGCTCGAATCTGCAAATACCGCAGCATACGCGACACCGGCGAGTTCGAGATCGAGCAGGGCAAAACGATCCTCGTAGGTCCGAACGAAGCGGGGAAGACGGTCATCCTCCAGGCGCTCCAACAACTCAACGCGCCTAAGGGAGTCGAGGGGTTCGAGCCGCTTCGTGACTATCCACGGTCCGAGTACACCAACGACATCGGACGCGGGACTGTCAGTCCCGCCACGGTTACGGTTGTCGAGGGTCATTTCAAGCTTGAGCCGGATGACATGGAGGGGCTTCCGGAAGGCTACAAGGAATGTACCTATGTCTACGGCCGCAAGCTCGATAACAAAACATGGCACCGACTCGAAGGCGTTCCCGCAGTTTCGGCCTACGGAGGGTTGTCGAAGGACCTTGCCCGACTATACGCCCATATTGACGGGCGCAAGGCAGTCGACGCTCCGGCGCCCAGTGAAGCATTGGCTGAGCTCACAAAGGGATGGAATGATGCGACGCTTGTGGATGGCGAGCGCGCGGCGCAGTTAAAGGTCTTGCTTGAAAGGGCGCTTCCGCTGATCGAGGAAGGCAACAACACCGAAGACGAGCGCTACGATCGCCTTCTTCGGGCATGCAAGGTGCCGGAGGAAAAGGCGGCGGCACTCGCGCACTTGGTAGGACGCCTTCCCATGTTCGTGCTGTTCAATAACTATTTCAGAGTGCGTCCGCGCATTCACTTGGAGCACCTCGCTCAACGCGTGCAGAGTGGCGTGCTCGACGACAAACTGTACGATTACGGGAATACCTGTCTACTTAAGCTGCTCGGGTTCACCGCGAAAGAGCTTGCTGACCTTGGGAATGCTCCCAAACCCACTCTCGGAGACGCGGCAGCACTCAAGGCGTACCAGGACAAGCTTGACAACCGCGATTATCAACTCAACGCGGCAAGCATCCACCTCACCCATGAAATCGTCTCCGTCTGGAACCCTAACCCGGATCGTCGAGAATCAACCAACCTCAAGATCAAGGCCGACGGTCAGTACCTCAAGGTGTGGTTGAGGATGAGCTGGGCGTGGAGATCGAGCTGGATCAACGCTCGGAGGGCTTTCAGTGGCTCGTGTCGTTCTTCGTTGTGTTCTTCGCGGAGGCCGCCGACAAGCACAAGAACGCGATTCTGCTTCTAGATGAGCCAGGCCTGCACCTGCACGGGCTTAAACAGCGGGACTTCCGGGAGACGATCTCTCGCCTCGCTGCCAAGAATCAGACGATCTACACGACGCACTCGCCCTTCCTCGTCGGCCCAGACGAACTCGACATGGTCCGAGTCGTAGATATGATGGATCGAAGGGTGGGGATCAAGGTTCATGACACGTTATCGTCGGGAGATCCGGCCGCGTTGCTGCCGCTCCAAGAGGCTCTTGGCTACGACTTGGCGCAGAGCCTCTTCTCGCAGACACGCAACCTTGTCTTAGAGGGGCTAACGGACTACTGGTATGTGGAAGCCGTCGCGCAACTGCTTCGCGCGTCAGGCGCGGCTGATCTAGACGAGAAGATCGCGCTTATCTTTGCCAATAGCGCGGGCAAGGTTGTGTATTACGCGACCATCCTGCACGCTCACAAGTTGAAGGTTGCAGCTCTGCTCGACTCGGACGCAGCCGGCGATCAAGCCGCGCGGCAGGACACGCTCGTTCACACTTTGGGGAACAAGAAGATCCTCCGTACAAAGGACGCCTACTCGGGCAAGGTTACTAAGCCCGAGATCGAGGACCTGCTCCGAGAGACGTTGGTGCAGGTTGCTCTCGACCGGAGTGCGTGACTCGTCAGGCCCGCTCCATAGGCCTGCTCCGAGAGACGTTGGTGCAGGTTGCTCTCGACGATCTCGGCTGGGATGTCCGGGCGACGGCTGCGGCCCAGGATGCTCGTCCGATCGTGGACATCTTCGATGCGGGAGTCACCAACTTCTCCAAGTACAAACTTGCTAAGGCGTTCCTGCGCTGGGGGCGTGCGCACGAAGCATCCGGCTTAACCAAGGACGAGCGCAATCAGTGGGCAACGTTGATAGACGGGATAAACAAGGCTCTAAAGTAGCGAGGAGAGTAACTGAGAAAACGTGATCGTCGGGATATGGCCTTTTGATTCATCCGGGTCGGCCTTACAATCGGCCTTGAGGGATCAATAGGGCAGACTCGATTGATCCGATATCTAAATTTGAAAATTAGAGTTCGAGAACGTACCAGTAATAACCGTCTTCGCGCTTCCAACCTTTGCGCTCGTAGAGAGCTTGGGCGGGGCAGTTGTCCTGCCCGGTTTGGAGCAGCAGGCCGCTTGCGCCGGTTTGTTCTCCGTGGTGGCGGGCGACATCGAGTAGGGCGGCGGCGACGCCTTTTTTGCGCGCTTATTCAGTCACGTAGAGGTCGTTCAGAATCCATATTCTGGACATATTCACGGAGGAGAAAAGCGGATAGAGTTGGGTGAAGCCGGCCGGCTGTGAATCCAGTTCGGCCAAGAAGATGATCGATTCCTCGCGTTGCAGTCGTTCTTCGAGAAACGTTCGCGCGCCATAGAGATCCGACTTGCGTCCGTAGAAACTTCGATAGGCGTCGAAGAGCGGGGCGAGCGCGTCGAGGTCGCTTAATTCCGCCCTGCGAATTTCCGGCGCCGCGTAAGGCACGATTTCAGTTACCCCCGAATGAACAACCATCGGGTGAAACAGATGGTTCGACTTCAAACACCCTCTCCCTTGATGGGAGAGGGTTGGGGTGAGGGTGGCAACTCGGATTCTCAGTCGCTTCGCGGCTGTTCCCCCTCATCCTAACCTTCTCCCGCGAGGGGAGAAGGAACAGGAAGCGACCTTCGACTCGCTAAAACCTTCATCTCAAGACGTGGGTTTCTATCATTTGTTGGCCGCGGAACTCTGGTGGAAGGCGCTGCGGCCGGCGTAAACGGCGGCGCTGCCGAGTTGGGATTCGATGCGCATGAGTTGGTTGTATTTTTCCACGCGCTCGCCGCGCGCCGGCGCGCCGGTCTTGATCTGGCCGCAGCCGAGCGCGACCACGAGATCGGCGATGAAACTATCCACGGTTTCTCCGGAGCGATGAGAAACGAATGCGCTCCAACCATTGTCGAGCGCGAGGCGGGCGGCTTCGAAAGTTTCGGTGAGGGTGCCGATCTGGTTGAGTTTAATCAGCACGGCATTAGCCGTGCCTTCGGCGATGCCGCGGCGGATAAGTTTGGGATTGGTGCAGAAAATATCGTCGCCGACCAGTTCCAGACGCGTGCCGAGTGTGGCCGTCAATTCGCGCCAGCCGTCCCAGTCGGATTCGGCGAGGCCATCTTCGAGCAGGATGATTGGGAAGGCATCGGCAAGTTTGCCGTAGTAGGCGGTCATGCCGGCGGCGTCGAGTTTGCGGTTTTCGGTACGCAGTTGGTATTGGCCCTTCTCGAAGAATTCGCTGGCCGCCGGATCGCAGGCGATGGCAACGTCGTCGCCGGGCCGGTAGCCGGCCTTCTCGATGGCCTTCACGATGAGTTCCAGCGGTTGTTCGTTGGAACTCACCTTGGGCGCAAAACCGCCTTCGTCGCCGACTGCGACGGCGAGACCCGCTTCCTTGAGCACGGCCTTCAGCGCGTGATACACCTCGGCGCCCCAACGCACGGCTTCGCTGCAGGATTCCGCGCCCAGCGGCGCGATCATGTACTCCTGAAAGTCCGGGCCTTCCCAGTTCGCGTGCACGCCGCCGTTCAGGATATTCATGCACGGCACCGGAAGGCGCGTCGCGCCGACACCGCCGAGGTAGGCGAACAGGGGAAGCTCCGCAGCTTCGGCCGCGGCACGCGCGACAGCGAGCGATACACCGAGCATTGCATTCGCGCCGAGTTTCGATTTGTTCGGTGTGCCGTCAAGTGCGCGCAGCCGTGCGTCCACGCTTGCCTGGAAACGTGCGTCGCTTCCGATCAGCGCGGGCGCAATGTCGTGCTCGATGTTGTGACAGGCTTTCAGCACGCCCTTGCCGCCGTAGCGTTTGTCGTCACCGTCGCGGAGTTCCTTTGCTTCGCGTTCGCCGGTGGACGCACCCGAGGGAACGGCGGCGCGAGCGCGCACGCCGCAGGCGAGTTCGCATTCCACCTCCACGGTCGGGTTGCCGCGCGAATCGAGAATTTCGCGGGCTTCGAGATCGGCTATTTCAAATTCTTCGTGCATGGTTGTGCTCCGAATGGCTATAAAGAAGATCTCCCGGCCGCGGTGGCATCGGCAATGACCAGCCTCTTCGCCGCCTGCACACGCCCAGCGGGAATGTCCTGATCCGCCGCCATCAACCGCCCCAGGGCGTCGCGCTTTTCCTCGCCGGCGACGAGCCAGAATACGAGACGCGCGCGATTCAGCACGGGATAGGTGAGCGTCATACGCCGGTGGTTCTGGTAGGGCTGCGTCCAGGCCACGTCGCGATCATGCACTTCGAGCACAGGATCGCCGGGCACAAGCGAGGCGGTATGCCCGTCGGGACCGAGCCCGAGATGCACCACGTCGAGAACCGGCGGCTTTCCCGCGACGGCGGCGAGACTCTCCGCATAGTCGCTTGCGCCGGTCTCACCCGCTTCGACCGGCATGGCTTCAATACGAGCCAAATCTGGAAGAGCCTCCTTCAAGTGTTTGAGATTTCTGGAATCGTCATCGGCCGAACATTCGCGTTCGTCCACCTGGAAGAAAACAATTCGATCCCAAGGCAGATTTCGCTTACCGAGAGACTTCAGCATCGCCCAAGGTGTATGACCGCCACTCACCGCAATCAGGGCGCGGCCGCGCGCTTCGATTGCGACGTGGATTTCGTCGAACATTGTCTCGGCGCCGCGTTCGGCCGCGGCATCGGCATCGGTGCAGATTTCCAGCTTCATACCTTCATCCTCTCCTCGTCGAGCGGTGCGTTCCAACGCGTGATCACTTGGTATTCGTGCTCGAATCCGAGAATTGAAATCGTGCCGGTATCGAGCGCGAGATGCTGCCCGGCGCGGGCGGGAAGTTCCATCCAACGTGCCGCAAACATGCGCAGGAAATGACCATGCGAAAACACGATGACGTCGCCATCGCTACGCATCAGCAATCCGCGCGCGCGATCGGCGCGTTTGCCGACGTCCTCGGGCGTTTCGCCTTCGCGAATGTCTGCATTCCAGATGAGCCAGTGCGGATCGTCGAGGTCTTTGCGGATATCGCTGGTCTTGCGGCCCTCGAATTCGCCGTAATCCCATTCGTGAAGATCGTCCATCGGCTCGGCATCGGCAAAGCCGACGAGCCGCGCCGTCTCGCGGGTGCGCCCGAGCGGCGAGACGTAGGCCTTCGTGAACTGCACGTCAAGCGTCTTGAGCGCGCGGCCGAGCGCGGCGGCCTGTTCGCGCCCGCGTTCGGTCAACGGAATGTCGGTGCTGCCGGTGTGGCGTCCATCCGCGCTCCACTCGGTCTCACCGTGACGCACCAACCACAGACGGGGTTTCACTTGGCCCCTTTCGGGTCATGCCAGCCTCCGAAGGCGGCCATCATGGCTTGCGCCTCCTGCGGGCCCCAGCTTCCAGGATCGTATGAGTAGACCGGAGTCGAGGCCGCAAGCGCCGGATCCACCACCTTCCAGGCGGCGAGGACGGCATCGCTGCGTGCGAACAGTTCCTGGTCTCCCTTGAGCGCGTCGCCGATGAGGCGTTCGTAGGGTGGCTCGTCCACCGACGGATCGCTCGCGACCTCGAGTTCCACCCGGTTGCCGGCCATGATTTCGCCCGGCTGCTTGACGCGGGCGCCGATGGCGATCTCGACACAGTCCGGACCGAGCCGAAAGCGGACGTGATTGCTGTTGGAGGCGAGGGGTTCACTGAAAATGTCGAGCGGAGGACGATGGAGGCGCACGAGAATTTCCTGGGCATCTACCGCGAGCATTTTGCCGGCGCGGATGAAAATCGGCACGCCCGCCCAGCGCCAATTATCTATTTCCAGATGCAGGGCGGCGAAGGTTTCGCGGGTGGAGTTGGGCTTCACGCCTTCGATCTTGCGGTAACCGGCGTATTGCCCGCGCACCAGATTCTGCGGCGACAGCGGACGGATGCTTTCCATGAGTTTGGCTTTCTCGTCGCGCATGGCATGCGCGTTACTCGCCGAAGGCGGTTCCATCGTGAGAATGGACAATTCCTGCAGCATGTGATTTTGCACTACGTCGCGAATTGCGCCTACGTCGTCGTAGAAGGCGCCGCGATCTTCCACGCCGAAGGATTCGGCCATGGTGATCTGGATGCTCTCGATATAGCTGCGGTTCCAGAACGGTTCGAGCAAGGTGTTGGCGAAGCGGAAGTAGAGGAGATTTTGCACCGGCTCCTTGCCGAGGTAGTGATCGATCCGGTAAATCCGTTCCTCTGGAAAAACTTCGCGCAGCGTGCGGTCGAGCGCAAGCGCCGATTCCAGATCACGGCCGAAAGGCTTTTCCACCACCACGCTTCCCGTATCGGACAGCTTTCCCTTCTGCAGGCCTTCGATCACGGTCGCAAACAGGCTTGGCGGGATGGCGAGATAAAAGAGCGGCGACTTCGCATCGCCCAGACTTTTCGCGAGCGCGGAGAAGGTTTTGCCGTCGCGATAGTCGCCGGAGATGTAGTCGAGGCGTTTGAGCAGAGTCTCCACCGCCTTTTTGTCTTTGTTCTCGCCATGTTCGGCGATGCTTTTGCGTACCCGTTCGCGCAAGGTGTCGGCATCTCCCTCCGAACTCGCGACGCCGATGACCGGCATGTTCAGTTCGCCCGCGATTTCGAGGCGCTCGAGCGAGGGAAATATCTTCTTGTAGGCAAGGTCCCCGGTCGCCCCGAATAGTACCAGCGCGTCCGATTGTTCCGTGGATTCGGTCATGTCAGCCGCCCTTCTTCTCGTCGTGGCCGCCGAATTCACTGCGCATGGCGGAAAGCAGTTTGTCGCCGAACTGCGCCTCGCCGCGGGTCGCGAAACGCTCGAAGAGCGCAAGCGCGAGCACCGGGGCGGGCGAACCCGATTCGATCGCCGCCTGGATGGTCCAACGGCCCTCGCCCGAGTCCGACACCCGGCCGGCAAAATGCTTGAGCTGGGGATCGCGCGCGAGCGCATCGGCGCACAGATCGAGCAGCCAGGAACCGATGACCGAACCACGGCGCCACACTTCGGCGATCTCCGGGATGTCCATTTCGTACTGGAAGTTCTCGGGATCGGCGAGCGGAGTGGTCTCGGCGTCCTCTTCCTGTTTACGCTTGCCCGCATCGGCGTGCTTGAGCACGTTGAAGCCCTCGGCAAAGGCTGCCATCACACCGTACTCGATGCCGTTGTGCACCATCTTGACGAAGTGACCGGCGCCGGCTTCGCCGCAACGCAGATAGCCGTCGGGCGCAGTGCCCTTGCGGTCGCCGCGCGAGGGCGTAGGTTCCGCGCCCGCTTCGCCCGGTGCGAGCGCCTTGAAGATGGGATCGAGATACGTGCAGGCATCCTTGTCGCCGCCGATCATCAGGCAATAGCCGCGCTCGTAGCCCCAGACACCGCCCGAGACTCCGGCGTCGAGAAGGCGGATGCCGTGTTTGGCCAGCGACTTTGCCAGGCGAATGGCGTCCTTGTAGTGGGAGTTGCCACCGTCGATGACGATATCGCCTTTCTTGAGCAGCGGGCGCAGTTGCCCGATGGTTTCTTCCACGAAGGCCGTGGGCACCATCATCCAGATGGCTCGCGGCGACTCGAGTTTGTCGACGAATTCCTTGAGCGAGGCGGCAGGTGTTGCGCCTTCGTTGGCGAGGGCTTTCACCGCTGCTGCGTTGACGTCGTACACGACGGCGCTGTGTCCGGTTTTCTGCAGACGTTTGACCATGTTGCTGCCCATGCGTCCGAGGCCGATCATTCCGATTTGCATGATGTCACTCCAGTTTATTGATGGGCTGTCTCAGGAACGAACGCCGGCGGCGTCCAGAAGGTCTTGCAGTTTAACGCGGAACACCCGGCGATCGTGTTCCTTGAGAGCGAGATAATCACCGGCCGCCTGGGCTTCGAAAAGCTGCGCGAAGCTGTAGGAGCGGCCGGGTATTTTCAGGTCCGGCGAGGTGTCGTCGAGAATCTGCACGAATACGCCGTTCGCATGTCCACCCTTGTGCAACTGGCCGGTCGAGTGCAGATAGCGCGGACCGAGTCCGAGCGTGGTGGCTACGCGCAGCTTGTCGCGGAGGGCGACACGGGCCCGTTCCAGCGCATGGTAATGTCCGGAATCGGCTGCGACGTAGGCCTGGATGGCGAGGTAATCGCCGGACTTGACGGCCTTGAGCGCATCCGCGGCGCTCGATTCGGGCAGCTTCAGCACGCCTTCCTGCAGGACTTTCGAGGCCGCCTTCTTGGCCGCCTCGACGTTGGGCTGGTCGAAGGCATTGATGCCGAGCACGTGGCCGGCGACGGCGATCGCGAATTCCCAGCGGAAGCACTCCGCGCCGATGCTGTAGCGGTCCACGTAAGGCAAGCGGATGACGGGATGACCCTGATCGGCGAGGACGCCGAGATCGGATTGGTCGCCAATGCACACAAAGAAGCGATCGTCGCCGTAAACATCGGGTTTGCCGATCGGTTCGCCCGCGACCGGCAGGATGCCGACGCCTTGCTTGCCGGTGGATTCGGCGACGAGCTGTTCGAGCCAGCTTCCGAAGGCGGCGATCTCTGGCGGCAGGACCAGCGTCAGCTTGTCGCAGCCATGTTGCGAGGCGTAGCCAATGGCGGCGCCGAGACGTACACCGGGGTGCTTGTCGGCGGGCGTGTCGGGCATGGAAGCGGCGATCATCTGGCCGGCGCGATTGAGCAGTTCTTCTACGTCCACGCCGAGTAGCGCCGCGGCGACCATACCGAAGTGGGAGAGGGCGGAGTAGCGTCCGCCGAGATCGGGGTTGTTGAAAAACACCTGGCGGAAGCCGCGCTCACCGGCGACCTTCCCGATATCCGAACCCTTGTCGGTGATAACCGCGTAATGGCTGGGATCGTCGTTCAGCGACCAGAAGTAGTCGAGATGGCAACGCGTCTCCAGCGTGCCGCCGGATTTCGAGGCGAACACAAACAGCGTCTTGTCGAGCGGCAGCGAATCCGCCGCCTCTTTCACAGTGACGGGATTGCTGCTGTCGAGCACGATCATTTCGAGGCCGTCGGCGTCTGCGAAAGCCTGCTGCATGACCTGTGGGAAAAGACTCGAACCGCCCATGCCGCTCCACAGCACATGCGTCATGCCGGCCTCGCGCACGCCTTTCACAAAGGCATTGAGGCGCGACACTTCGTCGAGCATTTCCTGCGGCGAGGTGAGCCAGCCCAGGCGGTTGGTAATTTCGGTCGGCTCCTTCTGCCACACCGTGTAGTCATGCGACCAGATGCGCTCGACGATATTATCCTTCGCGATTTCCTCGATCTGCCGGGCGATGCCGGCTTCAAACTTTCCCAGGCTTTCGCGATCCTCGTCGCTCGCCTCGCGCAGTTCCGCGAGTTTTTTCTCGATCTGCGCCAACAGTTTGTGATAGGAATCGCTGAACGAACGTTTGCCGTCTTCCTGCAAATCGCTCGCAAACTTACCGGTGTCCACGCCGGCTTCGTTGATGGCCTTGATCGTCGCGTCCGCGTCGCCGCCGTCGGCGGGCATCGGTTTTCCGACCTTGCCATTCTTGTTGAAGGCGAAGAGCGTCGCTTCGGGCATCGTGTTGACGGTTTCCGGCGCGGTCAGCGCGGTCACGTAATAGCCTTCGGGCAGGCTCGGATCCTTGGTGCCCGTGCTCGCCCACAGCAGGCGTTGTGGGTGGGCGCCTTTATCGGCGAGCTTCTTCCAGCGTGCGGAGTCGTAGATTTCCCGATAGGCCTTGTAGGTCTGTCCGCCGATTGCAATGCCGAGCTTGTTCTTGAGCTTTTCGGGCAATTGATCCACGCTCGCCTTGTCCCAACGGGAGACGAACAACGACGCAACCGAAGGTACATGCGGATCCTTGCCCTCGGCGATGCGTCGTTCGATGCCCTTGAGATAGGCGTCGGCGGCGCGCTTGTAATGATCGGGCGAGAAGAGGAGGGTAACGTTGACCGGAATACCTTCGTAGATGAGCTGCTCGATCACCGGAGCACCAGCTTTTGTGCCCGGCACCTTGATGAACAGGTTCGGACGCTTCGCGCGCCTGGCAAGATCGCGCGCCTGCTTGATGGAGCCTTCGGTATCGTCGGCAAGCCCGGGCGAAAGTTCGAGCGAAACGAAGCCATCGCGTCCCTTCGTCTTGTCGTAAAAGGGGCGGAAGAGATCGGCGGCCGCCTGGAGATCTTCGATCGCAAGCTCGAAGAAAATGGCCTCCGCATCAGGATTCTTGTCGTCGAGATGCCGGCGGATGCCCTCGTCGTAATCCTCGCCGCCGCCAATGGCGTGTTCGAAGATGGTCGGGTTGGAGGTAAGCCCGGTGAGGGAAAACTCCTCGATGTAATGCTTGAGCTGCCCGCTTTTGAGCATGCCGCGGCGGATGTTGTCCATCCAAATGCTTTCGCCCAGGTCGTGCAATTGTTTCAGCGGATTCATTGTGATCTCCTCATGGTTTAAGCCCGCTCCAAAGAAAGCGGGATTTGGAAGTTGCGTGAAGTCCAGGACAAGCCAGGCATTCCTCAAACTTCGAGTTTAGCAATACATCCTCGATCGAATCAAACCCGGGCGGTGCGGCTCAAGCTCTTGCGCGCGGTTCGCGGCCGAGACGCCGTTCGATTTCGAGGACATGCTCGGTCGTCGCGAGCACGGTGTCGGGATTGAGACTCATGGATTCGATGCCGATTTCGACCAGAAATTCCGCCATTTCCGGATAATCCGACGGGGCCTGCCCGCAGAGCCCGGAATGAATCTTGTTCCGTCGGCACCCCTCGACCGCGAGCCGGATCATCTGCTTGACGCCCGGATCGCGTTCATCGAAGCTGCCCGCCACGATTTCCGAATCCCGGTCCACGCCGAGCGTAAGCTGCGTAAGATCGTTCGATCCGATGGAAAAGCCGTCGAAACGTTTGGCGAATTCATCCACTTGCATGACATTGTTCGGAATCTCGCACATGGCGTAAATCTTCAATCCATTCTTCCCGCGCTTGAGTCCGAACTTTTCCATCAGAGCGATGACGGCATCCGCCTCGGAAATCCGGCGCACGAATGGAATCATGAGAATGACGTTCGTGAGCCCCATCGTTTCGCGCACGCGTTTCATTGCTGCACATTCGAGTTCGAAGGCTTCCGCATACTTCGGATGCGCATAGCGCGATGCACCGCGAAAGCCGAGCATAGGGTTTTCTTCCTTGGGCTCGAAGTCCTCGCCACCGATCAGAGCGGCGTACTCGTTGCTTTTGAAATCAGACAGGCGCACGACGACCGGCTTGGGATAGAACGCCGCGGCCAGGGTGCCGACGGACTCGGACAAGCGCTGAACGAAAAACTCGCGTCCGTCGGTATAACCCGCAATCAACTGCTTGATTTCGCGCCGCGTCGCCTCGTTACTGACCTTGTCCGGGTGCAGCAACGCGAGGGGATGCGCCTTGATGGATTCGTTGATGATGAATTCGAGCCTCGCGAGCCCGATGCCGTCGTTGGGCACGAAGCTGGTCTTGAACGCGAGTCCCGGGTTGCCCAAGTTGACCATGATGCGCGTCGCGGGGCGGGGCAGGGCGGAAAGGTCGGTACGCTTGACCTCAAAGGACACTTCGCCATCGTAGATTTTTCCGGTATCGCCCTCGGCGCAGGAGACGGTAACCATTTGTCCCGTTTCCAACGTACGGGTCGCGTCGGAAGTGCCGACGATCGCCGGGATGCCGAGTTCGCGCGCGACGATCGCCGCATGACAGGTCCGCCCGCCGCGATTGGTGACGATCGCGGCCGCATTCTTCATCACCGGCTCCCAGTCCGGCGTGGTGGTATCGGTCACCAGCACTTCGCCGGGACGGAAATCGTGCAGCGCGGACATGTCTCGGGCCACGCGCACAGCTCCGCTCGCAATCTTGGAGCCGACGGCGCGCCCGGTCGCGAGCACCTCGCCCGAACTTTTCATGATGTACTCTTCGAGCACCGTTCCGCGCCGTTGCGAAGCAACGGTTTCCGGACGCGCCTGCACCATATAGATGAGTCCGTCCTCGCCGTCCTTGGCCCATTCCATGTCCATCGGCCGCGGCTCACCGGCGCGCTCGGTGTAATGCTTCTCTATCGTGATCGCATAGTCTGCGAGGGTGAGCACGTCCTCGTCGCTGAGTGCGTAGTGCTCACGCTTGTCTTGCGGCGTCTCGACGTTTTTCACCCGCGCCGCATCGTCGGTATCGGCATAAATCATGGTGAGATGCTTGCTGCCGAGGCGGCGGCGCAGCACCGCGCGATATCCTGCCTCGAAGGTCGGCTTGTGGACGTAAAACTCGTCCGGATCGACCGAACCCTGCACGACATTTTCGCCAAGCCCCCAGGCGGCATTGATCATGACCACATCGCGAAAGCCCGACTCGGTATCGAGCGAGAACATCACCCCCGATGCGCCCAGATCGGAACGCACCATCTTCATCACCGTGATGGCGAGCGCGACGTCGAAGTGATCGAACCCGCGTTCGGCGCGATAGCTGATCGCACGATCGGTAAAAAGACTCGCAAAACACTGCCGGCAGGTGTCCAGCAATTCCGCTTCGCCGCGCACGTTGAGGTAGGTTTCCTGCTGTCCAGCGAAGCTCGCGGTGGGCAGATCCTCGGCGGTGGCCGAACTTCTTACTGCAAGGCTGAGTTTGTCGCCATACTCCTGCCGAAGCTCCGCATAGGCTTGGAGGATCTCCGTCTCCAGATCTTTCGGCAGGGGCGCCTCGTACACCATCTTGCGGGCCCTGGCTCCGCGCTCGGCAAGCGCGCGGGTATCGCCTGCCCTAAGATCGGCCAACGTCTCGCGCAGCGATTGTTCGAGGCCGGCGGAATCTATGAGATGGCGGTAGCCCCCAGCCGTGATCGCAAACCCGTTGGGCACCCGTACGCCCTCGGAGAGGGCGCGGTACATCTCCCCGAGCGAAGCGCTTTTCCCGCCGACCACCGGCACGTCGTCCACGCCGATCTCGCGGAAAAAGCGGATATATTCGAATTCCATCAATAACTCTCCGATAGTGTGGCGGTCGTCCCGACGGTTCCGCCGAGACGCTCGAGAATACGTGCCGCAAACCAGGTGTCGCGCAACGTGGGCAATGCGCCAGGTTGGCGCGAAAATCCCCCGTTCGCATGTTGGCACGCAGCAAGCGTCCGTCGCAAGGCGTCCTCGTAGCGCGGAGCGGCATCGAATGCGGCCAGTACGTTGAGTCCCGCCGCAAGTATCTCAAGCTGCATGCTGCGGCCGTGAGATCCAGCGCGAAATCCGTAAAGAGGATCTTCGCAGGCGCGGGCGAAATCGAGCAGACGCCGATCTGGAATCAGGTCAGCCATTTGCGTCAGTCGCAATGCCACAGCCGTGTCCACCAGGTTCGGCTGCTGAGTGGAAAATGCGCCTTGCGGATCCCGTAACCGTTCAAGGTTTGCAGCGACGGCTGTTCGTTGACGTGGTTCGAGTTTGTGACCGGTCAGCAGCCATAAATCGACGAAACGGGCAAGCTCGGCCAACAACTCTCCCGTCGGTTGTTCGATCGGAGGCGCCGCAGCTTCGAAAAGGATGTCGGAACGCGGTCTTAACCAAGATGTTACGGCGCCTGCCGGTAATGCTCCCAGCGTATCAAGCGCTCTCAGCACCTGCCAAGCCGCAATCAGCCCGGGAAAGTTGCCGCCCGCATCCTGACGCGACTGCAGCCAGCGCAGGCAGCCGTCTCGATCAAGCGGTTCGCCGCCGAGCAAGGAGAGGGCGGCCAGCGCGTAGTAAGTGTCCGCAGGACTGGGCTCCTCGACGCCCCAGCTTCGGTAAAAGGAAAAGCCGCCTTCCGGCGTTTGGCGGCCGCGGATGTAACGAATCACGGCAGCCGCATCCACGGTGTCGTAGAGTTCACGTTGATGCTGACCGGTAGCCGCCAAATCCGTAGTTCGCAAGGACTTGGGGCATTGTAAGCGATGCTGGTTACAACCCCGTTAATCGGTAAAACTAATCTTAAATCTCGAAATACGTCATAACATATCAAAAGTAAAAGTTTTATTATTTGCTGACGCGAACAGGTTCGGTTGCATGGGCTTGTTCGGCCGCTTTGTCCGCCTCGAACAAGGATTCCAGTTCCCGCGCGGCCTCCCGAGATGTCTGGACGAGACGATCTTCGTCACGAAAGACGGCGAATTGGGCGTTGAGAGTAGCTTCGTCGTGGCGAGTAAAAATCTCCAGCGTGCGGCGCACCTCGCGTTCCGGGACGCCAAGTCCATCCAATACCTTGGCCGACAAATCCAGGCTGGAAAGCAGGGTCTCGCGCACGATGTATTTCACGCCCAGTTCCATCAGCAGATGTACGTGGCGACGATTGCGGGCACGGGCGTAGATCGTCAGGTTGGGGAAATGCCTACGCACCATTTCGGCGGTGCGCAGCGAAGATTCCACATCGTCTATCGCCAGCACAAATAATTTGGCGCTATCGGCCTTGGCAGCCCGCAGCAGTTCCAGCTTGGAGGCATCGCCATAATAGATCTTGTTGCCGAAACGGCGTACAAAATCGACCTGTTCAGGGCTGATTTCGAGCGCCGTAAATCGAATTTTCCGAGTACGCAGGATGCGTGCGACGATTTGCCCGAAGCGGCCGAAGCCAGCAATGATGACGGCGTGCTCGGGTTCCTCGATACGATCGAATTCACGCATCTCCGGTTTGGCTGTCCACCGTTCGAGCACGTGTTCGTTAAATAACGTGAGCACCGGTGTCAGCGCCATCGAAAAGGCTACGATCAGAATCAGGAGATCTGCGGTTGCGTGAGCAAGGAGGCCGTAGCCGGCGGCTACGCCAAACAAGACGAAGGCAAATTCCCCGCCCTGCGGCAGCGTGAAGGCGAGGGCACGCGCGCTTCGCGTCGGCAGTCGAAATACCTTGCCCAAGGCAAACAGCACTACGCCCTTCAAAAACAAAAGACCCAGCGTCAGCCCGATAACCATCAGCGGGTGTGCAATGATTAATCCAAGATTGGTTGACATGCCTACGGCCACAAAAAAGAGCCCCAACAGCAGTCCCTCGAAGGGCTCAATGCTGGCCACCAATTCATGGCGGTACTCGGAATCGGCAAGCAAAACGCCCGCAAGGAAAGCGCCTAGCGACATCGAGAGACCGACCGATTCGAGCGCCATCCCTGAACCCAGCACGACGAGCAGTGCCGCTGCGCTGAAGGTTTCCGGAACGCCGAAGGTGGCGACCAGGCGGAACAGTGGCCGCAGCAGATAGCGACCGCCTACCAGCAGACCCGCAACGACGGCTACTGCAAGCACCGGAGCCTGCCACAATCCGTTATCAGCGCCGGGCTGATAAACAAGCCGCAGCAGTACCAGAACGGGAATAACCGATAGGTCCTGGAACAAAAGGATGGAAAAACTCGCCCGGCCATGTACGGTTCCCAGCTGCTTGCGTTCTGCGAGCATCTGCAGAACGAACGCCGTCGAGGACATCGCTAGCCCGAAGCCGGCGATCAAAGCGGCAGGAGTCGGCAATCCCAGCGCTCGGGCTACAAGCGCAATCAGAATCGCACTCACCACAACTTGCACCGTGCCCATGCCGAAGATCGGCCGGCGCAATGCCCAGAGACGGGCAGGTTGCAGCTCGAGCCCGATGACGAACAGCAGGAGAACCACACCCAGTTCGGAAATGCGAAGGATGTTGTCCACACCGCTTATCAGGCCCAGTATCCAGGGACCGACGACGACTCCAGCCACGAGATAGCCCAAGACCGAGCTGAATCCGGATTTGCGGAACAGCGGGATCGCGATCACGGCAGCCGCGAGCAAGATGATTGCCTGCTCTAACACGTTCACGGTGGAAATCCCAAAGGAACTGGGCAACTACGTTACTGGAATTGGCGTTCAATCGTTTTCGACAGGGGCGTCTCTACGGAAAGCCGCAATTTATTGTTCCACGTTTCGAGAACACCCATACAGTATTCAGTAACCTACTGTAAGGACAGACCAGGTAGCGAGCACCACCCGACGAGTGATGGTCCTTAGATACGGGTTACATTTGACATAATATACATTATGCGCATATATAATTCGATCCGGCACTTGGACGGAAAATCAATTGCTCAGGTTTTTTTTAAGCATCTCTCTGCCCCTAGCAAGGCTCAAGATCGATTCACAGCCTTTTTACTTACGAATCGTTCCATCCCGCAGCACACTGGATGCGACCCGAATCATAGCGGAGGCATGAAGATCGCCCTTTATTGATCTCGGTCCTCGGCGCCCTATATACCCCACCTGCGCTGATCAGGAGTGCTCGGCGTCTCTTGGGAACATCTTTCATGAAGCTCGGCGTCGCGCCCACTGCCGTGGCTGCCGCGTACAATATTGACGAGGCGGACGACACAGGTCTGTTGCCCGCCGTTAGTGAAAAACTGATTAACCGAATGGCCAAGGTGGCTGCGCGAATCCAGTCCACCGTACAAGCGCTGGTATACCGACCAACTTTGCACAAGAGCAACCTCATCCGTCGGCCCTTGGGCGGCCATCCCATAAAAGCGGCAATTGATGCAGCCACACCGGTGATGGTGTAAGCGTCACTGGAAATCTCTTCGATATAGACACCGGGATTACAAAGCGTTGCTGGCATGATCGTTACCTTCTTATGACCCGCCCGTGCCGGCATCATGCCCTTCGCCCGCCAGATCAACTTTGACAGTCCGGTTAATGGCGACGAGCAGTACACCGGCAGTCTCTACGCGGGTCGGCTGGAGTTTACCCCGTGGGGCCGGCCGGTCCCCTACTCCCAGGGAGACCTCGTGGGAAAGGCCGGGCTCACCTCCGGGGCCAATGCGTATCATAGGACCAACGACGGCAGCCCCCAGACTGCGACGCCCGGCACCGACTGGGACACCGTGACCGGATACGGTCTGGATGCCGCCTGGCGAGGTGGTAGATTCTCGACGGACGCCGGCTACAACTGGATTAGTGGAACCAGCCGTGATCCTTCCACGACCACCGGCATCATTCAGAACTGCGAAGGCCGCCTTCAGGCCTAGACCGTCAAAAGCGGCTACATGCTGGCAGCGGAGTGGCTTGAACTCGTGGCGAGCCTCCAAGGTATCAATGCCGATACGTGGAACGCGACATGGAAACGCTAAGGTTCAGCTCGCGGTAGAACATGACATCGACGAGAACGGCATCGCGGGCACAGATGAGAATATCATCTACGTGCAGTTTCAACAAGCCTTCTGAAATGCCAGCTCCCGTTCCGCAGAGTTATGGGGATTCCTGGTATGAACCGTCAGCCGTAAATGGTGGTTGCGATGAGTGAGCAGAAATACTTGCATTGGCATCTCGATAACGATGAGAAGGGAGTCCTCTGGCTCGGCCTCGACCAAGCCGATGCCCGCACCAATACGCTCGGCTCCGCCGTGATGGAAGAGCTTTCGCGGATTCTCGATCAACTTGTCGTGCGGCCGCCGCATGCGCTGATTGTTTATTCGCGCAAGGAAAACGGCTTTGCGGCCGGCGCAGACGTCAAGGAGTTCACCCATATTAAAAACGAGAAGCAGGCCTATGAATTGATACGCCGCGGTCAGCTCGTACTCAATCGTCTCGCCTCACTGCCCTGCCCCACGGTTGCGATGATCCACGGCTTCGCGCTCGGCGGCGGTCTCGAACTTGCACTCGCCTGCCGCTACCGGATTGCGGCCGCGACCCCTCACACCCAACTTGGATTCCCCGAAGTCAAACTTGGCATTCATCCCGGCTTTGGCGGAACCGTGCGCGCGGTAGCCGTCATGGGCGTTACGGCGGCCATGGACAGCATGCTCACGGGACGGTCGCTCGACGCCCACCGGGCCCATGCGAACGGCCTGGTGGACAAACTTGCGCGCCCGGCGGAACTGCGTGAGCGGGCGATCAATCTGGTTTTGAACCCCCGACGTGCGCCACGTGCATCCTGGTTTCAACGCTTGCTCGGGCTCTCGCCGCTGCGTCCCTTGATCGCCCGTGGTTTGCGAAAACGGGTGGCAAAACGTGTGCGCGAACAACACTATCCCGCACCCTACGCCATCATCCGTCTGTGGCAACATCACGGGGGGCGCCTGCGCACGGAAAGTTTCGAGGCCGAAGCGCATTCGATCGCTCGGCTCATGTGCGGCTCGACCGCGCGCAACCTGGTGCGGGTTTTTTTCCTGCTGAACCGGCTCAAGGCACTCGGGCGCGGGACCGATTTTTCGCCCCGGCACCTGCATGTGATCGGCGCGGGAACGATGGGCGGCGATATCGCCGCCTGGTGCGCGGCGCGCGACATCGAGGTCACCTTGCAGGATCAGGAATCGCAATATGTGGACAAAGCGCTTGCACGCGCGCGCAAATTTTTCGAACATAAACTGAAAGACCCTCAGCGGGTCAAGGAGGCAACGGAACGACTCCGGAAGGATCTCACCGGAGATGCCATTCCCGATGCCGACGTCGTCATCGAGGCCATTTTCGAGGACCGCGAGGCCAAGCTTGAGCTTTTTCGCTCAATTGAACCGCGTATGAGCGCGCAGGCCGTACTGGCGACGAATACGTCGAGTATTCCGCTCGATACCCTTGGCGCCGTTCTGCACAGACCGGAGCGTCTGGTCGGCCTGCATTTCTTCAATCCGGTGGCGAAAATGCCGCTGGTGGAAGTCGTCGCCATGCCCGATACGGATTCGGCGACGTACGAACACGCGCTCGCTGCCGTGCACACATTCGGCAAGTTGCCGCTGCCGGTAAAAAGCGCACCGGGATTCCTTGTCAACCGCATTCTCGCGCCGTATTTGATGGCCGCACTCAAGGCCTGGGATGAGGGGATTGCACTCGAAGCTATGGATCGGGCCGCGGAAGATTTCGGGATGCCGATGGGCCCGGCCGAATTGGCCGACACGATCGGCCTAGATGTGGCACTTTCGGTTGCCGAGGTGCTCAAAGATCTGGTGCCCGCGACACCGCCCAAGTCCGTACTCGCATTGGTGGACGCCGGGTATCTCGGACGCAAGAGCGGCCGGGGACTTTATCGGTGGCGGGACGGCAAGGCGCAAAAGCACACGAAACTTGCCGGCGGCGACGATGCCCTGCTGCAGGATCGGCTTATGCTCCCGTTGCTTAACGAGGCGGTGCGCTGCTTGCGTGAAGGCATCGTCGCGGATGCGGATCTCCTCGATGCCGGGGTAATTTTCGGTACCGGTTTTGCGCCATTCCGCGGCGGCCCGATCCACTACGCACGCCGCGCCGGACCGGAACGGCTCAAGGCGCGCATGGAAGAACTTGCCCAACGATATGGCAAGCTATACTTGCCCGATCCAGGCTGGGACGATCTGAAGGAATCTCATGCACTTTGACAAACCGCCTCGTGATCGGCACGCCTCCATCAGCATGGTCGCAATGCCGCGCGACACCAACGCACTCGGCGACATCTTCGGCGGCTGGCTCATGTCGCACGCCGACATCGCAGGCGCCATCCTCGCCTACCGGCGTGCCGGCGGCCGGGTAGTTACCGTTGCGGTCAACGACTTCGTGTTCATCGCGCCGGTGTTCGTCGGCGACCTCGTGAGCTTTTATACGGATATCGCGCATATCGGGCGCACCTCCATCCGCGTGGACGTGTCCATGCTCGCCGAGAGCGATTGGGGCGGGCATGACGATGCACACTGCGTCGCCACGGCCACCATGACTTACGTGCACGTGGACGAACGGCGACGGCCGGTCAAGGTGCGCGACCTGGGCGAGACGCGCGCACAGAAGGTGTCCACGCGCATCTAAGGAAACTCCGATCAATTCGCCTGTGAGTTGCTCAGAGACGACGAGTCCGGCACGAGTCCAGACTCGTCTTACGTTGAATGGAGAATGCACATGCTCCATTCGCAGTGGTGCATCCATGCACTGCACCGAGCCTCTGAATAAATCAGAGGTTACATAAACTGACCCTAAAGTGTCTGGGTGGGACGCCCGGCAGCGAACGCACCGGCAAGCAGGGCTTCAATCCGGTGATGCAACTCGCCGCGATCTAGATTACCGATCTGAATCCCGACACCTTGCTGATGAGGACTCGCCGCACCGCGTGGGGTAATCCACACCACCTTGCCGCTTACGCTCTTGGCTTCCGCCGTATCCGGCAACCGCACCATGACGAACACCTCATCGCCGAGCGCGTACCTGTCGTCAGTAGGCACAAACAGCCCACCACCCTTCACGAAAGACATGTAGAGGCGGTAGAGACGGGCGCGATCACTCAGGTCGAGTTGCAAAATGCGTTGAGAATCGTTCATGCGAGTCACCTCAATCAATAATGATTAGTTACGGCGACAGGACGAGTGCCGCCCCCCTTTTCAAAATGCCGTCGCTTGCCGTGGGACGATGAAATGCATCCACAAATAACAGAATGAGACGCTCGCGCGCAAGTGCCACGTTGAGTGCCGTATCTTCAACCGTAAGCGCGGTCGCCTCCCGCCAGACCCTTGCGAGCATGCGAACATCCGCCCGTACTGCAAGCGCCGAAAGCTCCCGGGACCAATCGGAGCCAGACTCCTCGCCAATCGCTGCGATTCGAAATGCGCACTGCGCCAGCCAGGCGAGCAGGGCCGCCACGCGAACCAGCGGCCACCCGGAATATTGCGCGAGGACGGTAATTGGATCGGTGCGACCGGCCGCAGCTGCAATGATTTGCGCGGAGAAACGCGCTGCATCGGTGATGCCCTCTTCGATCAATTGCTCGGCGGCCAGCGGCGCGCCGGCGGCAAGCGCAAGGAGGAGCGGCCAGTCATTGCGCGGCGCATGAGCAGCCAGCCAGGTCAGCGCCTCTTCACTCCCGGGC
The DNA here is from genome assembly GCA_050739575.1 of Gammaproteobacteria bacterium. GTDB lineage: Bacteria > Pseudomonadota > Gammaproteobacteria > JAKDMP01 > JAKDMP01 > JBOIBN01. Next base: position 29,921 of record JBOIBN010000005.1, on the reverse strand, counting down.
ACCGGCACGGCGAGCCGCAGGCAACGGCTGCAGACAGTGGACGGCAGCGTACCCGCGCTGGTTGCAATCAGAATCAGCGTGACGCTGGGAGAAGGCTCCTCCAGCGTCTTGAGGAGCGCATTGGCGGCCTCACGGGTCAATCGATCCGCCGGTGCCAGAATGGCGCAGCGCGCGCCTTGGCGGCCGGCGGTCAGCGCAAGCGTGCCACCCAGTTCACGAATCTGGTCTATCCCCAGGTTTTTTTTATCTTCCAACGGGGTCACGCGCAGCAGATCGGGGTGCGTACCGGCCAGAACCAGGCGGCAAGATCCACAGACGCCGCAGGCCTGTCGGTCTGCACGTGGCTGCTCGCACAAGCGAGCCTGGGCGATGGCCGTCGCTAGGCGTCCGCGTCCGAGACCCGGGCGCCCCAGAATCAACAGCCCTGCGGGAAGGCGTCCGGCGGCAAGCGCCCGTGCCACGCTTGTCCACGCTTCGGCAAGCCAGGGCAGATCAAGGCTCATCCCGTAAGCTCTTCGGCAAACCGCGACTGCAGAATGGCACGGCAACGCAAGCCAACCTTGTCGGGATTGCCGTCAGCATCTACCACTTGCACGCGTTCGGGTTCCTCTATGGCGCGACTGAGATAGCAGTCGCGCACACGCCGGAAAAAGGCCGTGTCTTCTCGTTCGAAGCGATCGCGTTCGCCATCGCCACGTCCGTGTAATCGCGCAGCCGCTTCCTTCAAGGGCAAATCGAGCACCAGGGTGAGATCTGGCTTGAGATCGGGTACCAGCCACTCGGCGAGCGCTGCAATCCGCGCATCGCCCAAACCGCGACCGGCGCCCTGATAGGCAAAGCTCGCATCCACGAAGCGGTCGCAGACCACCCAGCGCCCCGCCGCAAGATTCGGTCTGAGCTTGAGTTCGGCGTGAATGGCCCGTGCAGCAAAAATCAACAGCAGTTCGGCCTCGGACGTAATTGCGCCCGGTAGAGAATCCTTGAGCAGGCACCGAATGGACTCGGCCGCCGGTGCGCCGCCGGGTTCCCGAGTTTGCACCACCTCGAGCCCCTGCCGCTCCAACCAGGCGGCGAGCAGCGCGGCCTGGGTGGATTTGCCGACGCCCTCGATGCCTTCAAGGGTGATGAATCGTCCCCGCTTTGCCATGGCCCTGACTACCCTCTCCACCGTTCAGTTGATACTTGCGGATCATGCGCTGCTGTTCGGCTAGCGTATCTGAAAATACATGCGTACCGTCACCCTTGGCGACGAAATAAAGCGCCGTGCCCGGTGTCGGATGCAGGGCCGCGCGGATGGAGGCGAGACCAGGCATGCAGATTGCACTCGGCGGCAGCCCAAGATGCAGATAAGTATTGTAGGGCGTGTCGCGGGCAAGATCGGCTCGCGTGAGTTTCCCCCGATAATCCCCGCCTAATCCGTAGATGACGGTCGGATCGGCATCGAGACGCATCCCGCGTTCGAGCCGGCGCATGAACACGCCAGCGATTTCCGCCCGTTCCTGCGGGACTGCGGTTTCCTTCTCGATGATGGAGGCGAGAATGAGTGCCTCATACGGCGTGGTCAGCGGAAGCCCCTGCGCGCGATCGGCCCAAAGCGCATCGAGATGGTGCTGCATGGCTGCATAGGCACGCCGGAGCACGTTGAGATCCGGCGTGCCGTGGGGGAACTTGTAAGTGTCGGGGAAAAACCGTCCCTCGGGAACTTCATCGGGATGTCTGAGCCGTTGCATGATTGCCGCACCGTCAAGACCTTGCAGGGTATGCGCGAATACCGGATTCGCTTCGAGAGCCGCCAACACCTGCTCGAAACGCGTGCCGGGCACAATCGTGAAGCGATGCGCCAATACCCGGCCGCGCACCATGAGGGCGAGTAAACCCTCGACCGTCGTTCCCCTCGGGATGCGATATTCGCCGGCTTGGACTTGAGGGCCCTCGCCACGCAGCCGGGCGAGCAAGGGGAGATCCCAGGCATGAGCGAGCACGCCACGGTCGGCGAGTTCCCGTCCGAGATGTGTGAGATCTTCGCCCCGCTTCAGGATGAAGGTGCTGCCCGTCGCAGCGGACGGCAGCGGTGCAGAAGTGAGATGCCACCAGGTATAACCGGCAAAGGCGGCTACTGCGCCCAAGCCGACAGCCATGAACAAGGCTATGCCGATTCGCAGCCGAGAACGTCCGGTTTTCGAGGGATTTTCTTCGGTCATAACCCCCTCGTGAGCGCTCGCGGACAGTCGTAATCAGAATTCAGGGCAACAAGCCGAAAACCAGACTTCCGTTGGTACCTCCGAATCCGAACGAGTTCGACATTGCGTAGCGCACCCCCTTTACTTCCCGCGCCGTGTGGGGAACGTAGTCGAGATCGCAACCTTCGTCCGGATTGTCGAGGTTGATCGTCGGCGGCAAAACCTGATGATGGAGCGCAAGCACGGTAAACATCGCCTCGATCCCGCCGGACGCGCCGAGCAAATGTCCGGTAACCGACTTCGTTGAAGAACACGGAATGAGGCGGGCGGCGCTGCCGAAAGTCTTCTTGATCGCTACGGTTTCGGCGAAATCACCCACCTGGGTCGAGGTACCGTGCGCATTGATATAGCCGATATCTTCGGCGTTGATTCCGGCGTCTGCGAGGGCATTCCCCATGGCGAGGGTTTTACCTTTCCCATCCTCACGCGGTGTGGTGATGTGATAGGCGTCGCTCGCCGTCCCGAATCCGAGCAACTCCGCGTATATTTTCGCCCCGCGGCGCTTCGCGTGTTCAAACTCCTCGAGCACGAGGACGGCCGCTCCGTCCGAGAGAACGAAACCGTCTCGATCCCGATCCCAGGGCCGGCTCGCCTTTTCGGGTTCGTCGTTGCGCTGCGACAGCGCGCGCGCCGAGCAGAATCCGCCGACGGAAGTTGGGGTGCTTGCACTTTCGGCGCCGCCCGCCAGCATCACGTCCGCCTCGCCGTAGACTATCGTGCGCGCCGCGAGCCCAACCGCATGCGTGGAAGTGCTGCATGCCGCCATGAGGCCGTAACTGGGCCCCTGGAGCCCCAGCCGGATCGAAAGATGTCCGGCCGCCATGCTGATATTGCTGCCCGGAACGGTAAACGGCGACATCCGGCGTGAGGAACCGGTTTGCCTGTATATTTCATAATTCGTCTCGATCAATCCGAGGCCGCCGACGCCCGAACCGATCAAGGCGCCAAAACGGGGAGCGTCTTCTTCCGTGACCTGCAGTGCAGAGTCTTCGAAAGCGTCGAGGCCCGCCGCAAGCGCGTACTGGATGAACGGATCCATCTTGCGAAGATCCTTGAGGCTTACGTACCGCTCCGCCTCGAAGTTTTTAATCGTTCCGGCGATGCGGGTGGGAAATTTCGAGCAATCGAAGTGCTCGAGCGGTCCTATTCCGCTGTGCCCTTCGATGGCGTTTCGCCAGGTTTCCTCAACGGTCGTGCCGATCGGTGAAACCACGCCAAGCCCGGTTACGACGACGCGACGCGGACCAATCATGTCGGTATCCGACAATGCAAAATGGAAATCATGGAATTAGCAGGAACTCAGGATGAAGGCAGGTGTGCCTTGATATAGTCAATGGTTTGCTGCACGGTCGTGAGCTTCTCGGCCTCCGCATCCGGGATTTCACACTCGAATTCTTCTTCGAGCGCCATCACCAGTTCGACCGTATCCAGAGAATCGGCGCCGAGATCGTCCACGAAGGACGCCTCCGGTTTGACGTCTTCCTCCTTCACGCCAAGCTGTTCGACGACGATTTTCCTGACTTTCTCTTCAATATCGCTCATAAACATTCCTGCGCAAAGTAGATTCCGGCAATCCGGCCGTTATCCTTTTATTATAATGAATTATCGTCTGTCCGGCCACCAAATCCGAGGATGCCGGACATGACCTGTGCCGTCGTCCGACTGTCGACCGTCAGGGACTGCGGCCGAAAACCAGGGTTCCGTTGGTTCCGCCAAAGCCGAAGGAATTGGAAACGGCGTAGCGAAGGCCTTTGACTTGGCGTGCCGTATGGGGCACATAGTCGAGATCGCAGCCCTCGTCCGGATGATCGAGATTGATCGTCGGGGGCAACACCTGGTCGCGCAGGGCAAGCACGCAGAACAGGGCTTCAATGCTGCCGGCGGCACCGAGAAGGTGTCCGGTCATGGATTTGGTAGATGAGCAGGGAATGCAGTAGGCCGCGTCCGCGAATACAGCTTTGACGGCGAGGGTTTCCGCGAGATCCCCGAGCTGAGTCGAGGTCGCATGGGCGTTGATGTAGCCGATGTCCGCAGGATTGAGCGCCGCGTCCTGCAGCGCATGGATCATGGCGCGCCGAGCGCCGTCGCCGTCATCCGGCGGGGCCGTCATATGAAAGGCATCGCCGCTCATGCCGAAACCCAGGAGTTCGGCATACATCGTCGCGCCGCGACGGCGGGCGTGTTCGTACTCTTCGAGTACCAATACGGCCGCACCGTCGGCAAGAACGAAACCATCGCGATCCCGATCCCAAGGTCGACTCGCCTTTTCGGGTTCGTCGTTGCGCTGCGACAGCGCACGCGCCGAGCAGAAGCCACCCAGCCCGGTCGGCGCGCTCGACCGCTCCGCCCCCCCCGTGAGCATCACGTCGGCCTCGTCCCAGGCAATCAATCGGGCTGCGAGCCCGAGGGCGTGCGTCGAGGTGGTGCAGGCCGTTGCGACGGCGAGGTTCGGGCCCTTGAGCCCCAGGCGTATGGACAGATGCCCCGAGATCATGTTGATGATGCTGCCGGGCACGACGAACGGCGACATGCGTCGGGAACCGCCCGCCTGCAGGTAGGCATCGTAACCGGATTCGATCATGCCCAGACCGCCGATGCCGGAGCCGACCAGAACACCCAGGCGATCGGCATTCTCTTCAGAAACCTCCAAGCCGGAATCGGCGAAGGCGTCCAGTCCGGCGGCGAGGCCGTACTGGAGGAAAAGATCCATCTTGCGGGCGTCTTTCGGGCCCAGGTAGCGGCCGGAATCGAAGTCGTTGATGACCCCGCCAAAACGGGTCGTGAAGCCGGACACGTCCATGGCCTTGATCGGACCGACGCCGCTTTTGCCCTCAAGCACACTGTGCCAGGCCGCGGCCACGGAATTGCCGACAGGCGAAATGACGCCCATGCCGGTCACCACCACGCGCCGGGGTGATTTCATCTCGAATTAATCCTGATCCGGCAGGCCCACCGGGTGGAAGGCGAGTTCACTCCGCCGGCAAATGGGCCTTGATATAGTCAACCGCCTGCTGCACATTGGTGAGCTTCTCGGCTTCCTCGTCCGGGATTTCGCACTCGAACTCTTCCTCGAGGGCCATTACCAGCTCCACCGTGTCCAGGGAATCGGCGCCGAGATCGTCCACGAAGGACGCCTCCGGTTTGACGTCTTCCTCCTTCACACCTAGCTGTTCGACGACGATCTTCTTGACCCGCTCTTCAATGCTGCTCATTTGGGCTCGACCCTCCTGATAAATGGAAACCGGTCACCGGAATGGCGCCGGGCGCCGCTATTGTAGTGGAATCCTGCAATGCCTGCCACACCTGCAATCAGGCGCCGCAGTACATGCCGCCGTTGACATGCAGCGTCTGGCCGGTTACATAGGCCGCATCCGCGGAGACAAGATAACGCACGGCGGCGGCGATGTCTTCCGGCACTCCAAGTCGGGCAACGGGAATTTGTCGCGCGAGCGCGGCGCGCTGGGGCTCGGAGAGCGTCCGCGTCATGTCGGTCTCGATAAAGCCCGGTGCAACCGTGTTGACGGTAATGCCGCGCTGAGCCACCTCGCGGGCAAGGGCGCGGGTAAAGCCTTCGAGCCCGGCCTTCGCCGCGCAATAATTCGTCTGCCCGGAATTGCCGCTGGCGGCGACGACCGAACTGATATTGACAATGCGCCCCCAGCGCCGCTTGAGCATGTCGCGCAGGCACAGTCGGGTGAGCCGGAACACTCCCGTCAGATTAGTTTCGAGCACCACTTCCCAATCCTCCGGCTTCATGCGCAGGAGCAGGCCGTCGCGGGTGATGCCGGCGTTGTTGACAAGGATATCCGGCATACGGTCACCGAGCGCCGCTCCGAGCGCTTCAATGGATTCGGACTCCGCCAGATTGAGCACCCGTCCTTCTCCGCTCGCCCCAACTTCGGCCAGGGCCGCGGCGATCGAGCGCACACCCGCCTCGCCGGTTGCCGTGCCGACGACTTCGGCGCCGGCCTTCGCCAGCGCCAGCGCGATCGCACGACCGATGCCGCGCGAGGCGCCCGTCACCAGCGCACGTTTACCTTCGAGCATGTCAGCCTCCTTTGCGGTCTATCCCAATATCAAGCGCTTGGCGCCAGCACAGCCAGCGCCTCCTTCAGACTCGCTGGATCGAATACCGGCAGCGCCGCGAGCGAGCGATCAATGCGGCGCACGAGCCCGGCCAATACCTTGCCGGGTCCGAATTCGACCACAGCCGCTACACCGTAATCGTGCACAAATGCAGTCACGATATCGGTCCAACGCACCGGGTGGGTAAGCTGGCGCACGAGAGCGTCGCGCACTGCCGCCGTTGCATTCGGCACCGCGACGTCCACATTGTTGAGCACCGGGAGTTCCGGAGATTTGATCGTAACTTCGGCAAGTGCCGCGGCAAGACCTTGCGCGGCGGGCTGCATCAGTACGCAGTGCGAGGGTACGCTCACCGCGAGTGAAATCACCCGCTTAGCGCCCGCTTCACGGGCCGACTCGCTCACCCGCTCGACCGCCTTACGCTCGCCGGCAATGACAACCTGTTCAGGCGAATTGAGGTTGGCGGGCGCGACTACACCGTTGTCAGCGGCGCAAAGTTCGGTCACGGTTTTTGTATCCAGGCCGAGGATGGCCGACATGGCACCGGTTCCCGCCGGCACGGCCTGCTGCATAAGTTCGCCGCGCAGTTTCACCAGGCGCAGACCGTCGGCAAAATCCAGTGCCCCCGCGGCCACCAAGGCGGTGTATTCGCCGAGGCTGTGGCCGGCCATCACGGTCGGGCGCGCGCCGCCCTGCGCCAGCCAGCACCGCCATGCGGCGACGCCGACCGCAAGCAACGCCGGTTGCGTGTTTTCAGTGCGGTCAAGTTCCGCGGCGGGACCTTCGGCGATCAACCCGGGGAGATCGTAGCCCAGTGCCTCCGCGGCCTCGGCCAAGGTCCGTGCGACTTCTTCGTACTCCGCGGCCAGCCCGGCAAGCATACCGACGGACTGGGAACCCTGGCCTGGAAATACGGCTGCAAACGGCATCGACGAATTCCTGCTGCTTTCGGCAAGAATGTCATTTTATAGCGTCGTTCCCGCTGCGTCTTTCCGATATCGGCGAGTCAGTGCCGGTGCGAGCAAGATCAGGCCCAAGACGATGCCGGCAATGGCGCCGATCAGATGCGCCGAGGTGAGCACCGGTTCTTGCAGCAGCATGTTACTCGTCGGCAAGCCCGTGCCACTCGCCTGCTCCCAGGCAAGTTTGCCGCCCAGAAGAGCCAGGAGCGCCCAACCCTCCCAGTAGCGGGCGGCAATGAGCAGCAATGCACCGGCCGCCCAGTAGGTATGCGCCACCCCGGAGATGCCCACGTACCAAGCGACTTGCGGCCACGCCCACCACAAGCCCAGACCGATCGCCCAGCCGCCCGCCAGTGTAGCCACCAACCAGCGCCAGCCCGACAGGCGTTCGCCAACCAGAATCCACAGCAATCCCACTCCCGCAAGATCGAGCCACAAATGCGTCCAGCCGAAGTGCACGAAGTTGCCGGTGAACAATCGCCACCACTGACCGTTGGCGATCAGGTTGCGTTGATAGCGCAGGACGAGACGCAGCGGGGCGCCGCACGCCTGGAGTCCGATGCACACGCCGGCGACTAGCCATAGTGGCCACGCCCGCAGCAACGCACGACGCAGCATCGCCCGCGAACTCATGCGAATCCGCAGCGGACGAACCCACGGGAATTTCCACGGTCGAATGTAATATCCCCGGCAGCGGTCCGGCCGCGAGGGCGTAAACTTGTGCGCGTACACATACCAGTCTGGAGAGGCTTGAGCAGCATGTCGAATCCTTACCGTCGCATCCGCGGTTTAACGCCCGTCCGCGGGTTCACCTTGATTGAAGTCATGATTGTGGTGGTCATCCTCGCGATTCTGGCCGCCATTATCGTGCCTCGGGTCATGACCGCGCCCGAAAAGGCCCGGGTCACTCGCGCCAAAAGTGATGTTCAGGCCGTAGCATCGGCGCTGAACATGTACAAACTCGACAACTATACCTACCCGACCACCGAACAGGGCTTGGCGGCGCTGGTCACGAAACCGGTCACTCCGCCGATTCCGCCGAATTGGCAGCAGTACCTGTCGCAGGTTCCGAAGGATCCTTGGGGCCAGCCGTACAAGTACCTTTACCCCGGCACCCACAGCGAACCGTTCGACGTGTGGACGGACGGACCGCCCGGCAACAATCCCGGCGAGACGAATCCAAGCCAGGAGATCGGCAACTGGAATCTGGACGAGGCCGACAGCAGCAGCACCAGCAATGGCGGTTGAAAGCAAGCGACGAGGCGAAGCGGGCTTTACGCTGATCGAGATCCTTGCCGTGGTGATCATCGTCGGCATCGTGACCGGGATCGCGGTGATCTCGCTCAAGGCGCTCGACGGCCGCTCCGATCAGGGACAGGCGGCGGAACGTCTGGCCGGCCTGATCCAGCTCGCAAGCGAAGACGCCCGGATGGAAAACATCCAGTACGGGCTCAGAGTCGAACCGCACCAGTACGAATTCATGCAATTCAATGGTCGTGCCTGGGTGACGATCAGCAACGATCCGGTACTCGCAACCCGCTCCGTTCCCGGCGGCCTGACACTCTCGGTCCAGACCCAGAACCAGGTTATGCTCCCCGTCGCTTCCACGGCTCCCGGCAGCGCCGCCGTGGCGGCTAGTGCCGCAGCGGCCGATACCGATACCGGCGGCCGGGACGCCGTGACACCGCAAATCGCGATCCTGTCAACGGGCGAGATGACCCCCTTCACGCTGAGCCTTGCTTCCAGCGCTGGGGAAACCTACGTCCTGCGCGGCACCGGCAACGGCCAGATTCATGTCGACACCCCCGCGGCGAATGCCCCCGCTCCGGCGACGTACTGAACACGCCTTCACGCTGATCGAGGTCCTGATCGCGCTGGCCGTGATCGCCATCGGCCTGATTGCGGTGCTCAGCGTGGCTGCACAAAGCGGACGGATCACTTCCGATCTCCAGGAGCGCAGCTTCGCCCGCTGGGTGGCGGAGAATCAGATCACGCAAATGCGCCTCAGTCCCGCTTGGCCGGAGGTGGGCAATTCGGACGGCAAGGTGACTCTCGGCGATCTCCAATGGCACTGGGAGACGACCGTTGCGGCGACGCCAGATCCGGACTTGCGCCGGGCTACGGTAGCAGTCGCACTCGCCGATTCGCCCGATAAGCCGATTGTGCAGCTGATCGCCTTCATCGGCAAACCGATGCCCAAGCCGGTAGGTGCCCCCACAGCAGGCTCCGCCGGCAATCCGGCCCAGTCGCCGACGGGAACCCCAAAGCCGGGCTCCGCCGGTCAGGCTACGCACATTTAGGTTCCGCTCACGATGTACCGCAGACAACGCGCATTCACTCTGATCGAAATTCTCGTCGCTGTGCTCGTGCTCGCGATCATGGCGGTCGCGGCGTATGGCGGCCTCAACTCCATCATCAAGGTACGCGCCGCGACCCAGAAACAGGGACAGGAATTCCAGCAGTTGCAGCTCGCGATGGCCACGCTCACACGCGATCTCGAGCAGGCGGCGACGCGTCCGATTCGCGATGCTTCCGGCGATATATCACCCGCCATGATCGGCGGCAACAATGACGTGCCGCCGCTCCTCTTCACCCGTGCCGGCCTGCCGAACCCCCTGCTGGTGAGGCGCAGCGCACTCGAACGTGTAGCCTACGAAGTCGATAACGGCAAACTGGTACGGCTGTTCTACCCTGTACTCGACCGTTCGCTGGAGATGTCCCCGGAACGCCAGGTATTGCTTGCGAACGTGAATGCCATCACGCTGCGTTTTCTCGACCAATCGGATCAGTGGCAGGATCACTGGCCGCCGCTCAACGCGGAACAGGGTGCTTATCTGCGTCAAGATCCGCTCGCAGTCGAAATCACGATCGACACCAAGCATTGGGGCCCAATCAAACGTCTGATCGGGGTTGCACAGTGAATTCTCGTGCGATTCCCGATCCAACGCTGCGAACGCGCCGGCGCGAACGCGGCATAGCGCTGCTCATCGCGCTGTTGATCCTCGCGCTGGGTGCAAGCATCGCGAGCGCCATGCTCTGGGAGCGCAATCTTGCCGTCTCGCGCACGTCGCTTTTGAGTGCGCAGAGCCAGGCTTGGCTTTACGATCTCGGCGTCGAATCCTGGGTCGAGCAAATCCTCCTTCGCGACGCGGGCAAGCCGGATACGCTCAGCTCGGACTGGGCTACGCAACTGCCGCCCCTGCCGGTCGAGGGCGGCGCAATCCAGGGCAAGGTCGAGGATCTCCAAGGCCGTTTCAACCTGAATGATCTGGTGGACAAAAACGGCAAGGAAAACACCGTGGCATTCTCCGTCCTGCAACATCTATTCACGGTCTTGAATATAGATCCGGGGCTCGCCAATGCGGTGCTCGACTGGGTAGATGCGGACGACATTCCGCGCGAAACCGACGGTGCGGAAACTGGTTACTACAGCTCGCTCGATCCGCCCTACGCATCGGCCAACGCGCTTTTTGTGTCCGCTACATCGCTGCTTCTCGTCAAGGGGATTACTCCGGAAATTTACGCCCGCCTCGCCCCTTACGTCACTGCCCTGCCGGTTAACACGCCGGTTAACGTCAACACAACGAGCGCTCCGGTGCTGGCCGCCATCGTTCCGGACTTGAGTCTTGAGGAAGCGCGATCCGTGATCCAGGAGCGCGGCACGAAAGGATTCGAGAATCCCCAGCAGGTCGACACCATGGTTCAACATAAAATAGTCTTTCCGTTTTCGCTCAACAGCAGCTTCTTCCTGCTTCACGTAACGACTACCATTGGCAATATACCGATGAGCCTGTACAGTATTCTCTACCGTAACCAGCAGGGCATGACCGAGACGATTGCCCGCAGCTTCACACCCTTCTGACAAGCATGACGACGTTTTGAGCGCAACGGCAACGCATCGAAGACCCGGGACGAAATGGAAAAAGTAATCTTCACCTGGCGCCCCGCAAGCGCCGTCTGCGACTGGCTGCTGCTCGACCACAACGGCAACCGGCAGGGCCCGGTCGTGCGCGGCGGCGAACCCGCCGAGCTTGCCTCGGCCGCCGGCGGGCGCGAACTCCTGTGGCTGGCGCCGGGTGCCGAAGCACTATCGCTCGATGTGCGTCTGCCGGTAAAAGGCCACGACAAGGTTTTGCGCGCGCTGCCCTATGCGCTGGAAGAAAGCCTGGCGGGAGAGCCCGAACGTTTCTTCTTCGCGCTGCCCGTCCAGAGCGGCGGGGACACGACGCATGCCATTGCGCTCGACATCGAATGGCTGCGCTCGGCGCTAACCGAACTGAACGCGCTGGGACTGGCTCCGACCCGGGTCGTTCCCGACTACCTCGCATTGCCGTGGACGACGGACAGTTGGAGCGTACTCGCGGATGCGGGGATGCTCTACGTGCGCACGGCCGCGGGGCTCGGCTTCACGCTCGAAGCCGATGCGGGTTGGGCCATCCTCGCCCGCCGACTGGAGGCGGAGCCCGAGACCACGCGCCCGCAATTCCTGCGTTACATCCGCGGCCGCGAACCCTTTGGGCCGGTCCCGACTCTTGCCGTCCTGCAGCCAGAGCCCGAACCGGTGCCCGAAGGGCTGTTGGGGGTGGTGCCGAAGGGATTGGCCGATACATTGCCCGTCAACCTGCTGCAGGGATCGTTCAACCCGCGTCGGGAGTGGCGGGCGCTCGCCCGGCCCTGGCGGCCGGCGGCCTACGCCCTTGCCGCCGTAATCGTGCTCGCGTTTGCCGGCTTCGTCACGAGCTGGATACGGGACTCTAGCGCCAACTCCAGATTGCACGGGGAGATCGTTGCACGCTTCCACCGGATTCTTCCGAATCAACCGCTGGTTGACATACGAACGCAGGTCAATCAGCGACTGCAAACCATTTCGGGAGGCGCGGACAAGAGCGGCATGCTGCCTCTCCTCGCCGTACTCGCACAGGCGAATACCGCGGACGTCGAGGTCGAATCCTTCACCTACCAGTCCGGAACGCTGGAGGTTCAACTCCATGCGGCAAACGCGAACGATCTCGAAAAACTCCGTTCGGCCATTTCCGAACGCAGCGGACTACCCGTCGCGGTTCGCTCCGTAAGTCAGACCAAGTCCGGCGTGGAAGGCGGCCTCGGCATCGGCGCAGGCACCGGATCGTGAAGCTTCCCGAACCGCTGACCCACTGGTACGGCGGCCTCGCACTGCGCGAGCGCCGCTTGGTCGCAATCGTCGGCGTTATCGTCGCCGTATTAATTCTTTATCTTGCGATTGTGCAGCCGATTGCCTCCGCACACAGCCGCCTCGCCCAAGAGGTTCAGGCGAACCGCGCCCTGCTCGTCTGGCTCGACAATGCCGAAGCCAGAATTCGCGCCACGGGTCCGGGCGAGGGTGGCGGCAGCGGTCACCTCGCTCCCGGGAGTTCGGTATTTTCCGCCGTCTCCAATGCCGCCCAGAACGGACCTGTTTCGGCTTCGGTGCAACGGATAGAACAGTCCGGCGACGGCGGCGTACGGCTTACGCTCAATGCGGTACCGTTCGATTCGCTTGTAAACTGGCTGGGCACGTTGAACAGCAGTAACGGCATCGTCGTCGCGAATGCCAGCGTTCAGCAGGCCGATTCTCCCGGCACCGTTAACGCAACCATCACCCTCAACGCGGGTCCATGACCCTGCGCCTCGCCGTATCCATACCCGTTCTCATAATCAGTTACGGCGTATTTTTGATCTGGAATGCACCGGCCGCCTGGCTCGTCGCACAGGCCCGTCCACAGCTCAACGCCGCACAGGTGAACCTGTTCGATGCCGGCGGCAGCGCCTGGAACGGTCGCGCCGAACTCGCCTTTCAGAACACCGACCTGGGGCAACTGCACTGGCAGGCCAGTCCCTGGCACCTGTTGACCGGTCACATCGCGGCCGACTTCTCGCTGAGCGGCCAGGGCCTGCACATTCAGAGCCGGATCAATACCGGCGGCGGTCTGACGCGACTGAACAAAGTGGAAGCCAGCGGAGGCCTGCCATCACTGGCGGCCCTTCTCGGCCTTCCCGGCGGACTCGAAGGAACGCTTACGGCCCACCTCGACGAGATAGTCATCGGTCGCAACGGCCTCCTGCAATCGGCCACGGGGCGGCTCGAAGCCCACGATGCAAAATTGACGCAAGTGGGAGTGGACCTGGGCACGCTGACCCTCACGCTCGAAAACGAACAAAACGGAATTCGAGGCCAACTCGCCAACCGGGGCGGCGATCTCGATCTGGCCGGCACACTGACACTGACGCCGGGCGGCGCTTACAGCCTTCAGGCTACCTTGTATCCGCACCCCGGCCAGAATCAGTTAACGGACGGACTAGCCGCATTCCTCGGCGCACCCGACGGAGCCGGACGTTACCACTACAACGCCTCCGGCCGACTCAAACCCTGAGTAGCCATCGGAAAAAAGGCCCCGCGGCATTGCTGTCGCGGGGCCATGGAAGTCGAAGCGTGTAGCGGTTTGTTACTCGCTCACGGATGCTGGATGCACAGTGAGTAGGTTCCACTGCCGGTTCCGGCCTTGATTGCCCAGCCGTAGGTGCCCGCCGGCCCGTTACCATCGAACAGGTGACCGGGCGCGAGACGTATATTCCATTTCGCGTGGTCCTCTTTCCGGTAACCGACGTACAACTGGAAATCTACCGGAGCCGCGAGAATCCCGAACTCCTCGCCCGCCGGTGCTTCATAAGTCGGTGTGCGGAAGGTCTGCCCGGCACCAAGCGTGCCGTCGTACTCGGTGTAGCCGGCCAGACAGGCACGGATCAGGGTCGGCGCGGTATCACTCAGCTTCGGTGTCGCTACGACGCTCGCGGTGTTCTCGATCGTGGTGCCGCCGTTGCCGGTGGCCGCGAGCGTGACGCTGGTCATCGCAAAACCGCCGGCCCCGATCGAGCCGAGGTTGCAAGTGACCAGGCCCGAAGTCTGGCTGCAACTGCCTTGGGTGGAGATGGCTGAGATGAAACTCGCCGCCGCAGGTACCGCAACCGTTACCGCTACCGCCGGTGAAACCACGCTTGATGAGTTGGTCGCAATCGTCTGGCTGCTGTAGTCGCTGTAGCGGTACACCGAGCCCGGCGCGGTCGTCAGCAGATCGAGATCGCGCTCGCCGTAAAAGTAGGCCGTGCCTTGGCCGCCGTTGCCGTTGACGGTGGCGCCTTCCGCGCCGACGAGGGCAGTGCTGCCGGACAGCGCGACCGAGTAGCCGAACTGAGCGCCTCCCGCGCCGTCGCTCGCGGTGAGCTTGACCGTCTGGCTCCAAGTGCCGCCCGAGTCGCTGAACACGTAGGCCGCGCCTTGGGCTAAGTTGCCGTTGACGGTGGCATTAAACGCGCCGACGAGGGCAGTGCTGCCGGACAGCGCGACCGAGTAGCCGAACTGAGCGCTTCCCGCGCCGTCGCTCGCGGTGAGCTTGGCCGTCTGGCTCCAGGCGCCGCCCGAGTCGCTGAACACGTAGGCCGCGCCTTGGCCGCCGTTGCCGTTGACGGTGGCGCCTTCCGCACAGACAATGGCGGTGCTGCCGGAGACGGCGACCGAGAAGCCGAAGAAGTCATACGCCGCGCCGTCGTTGGCAGTGAGCTTCTGGCTCTGCGCCCAGGTGTCGCCCGACTCCGTAAACACGTAAGCCGCGCCCTGTGCCGAGTTGCCGTTGACGGTGGCTCGGTATGCACCGACGAGAGCGGTACTGCCGGAGAGCGCGACCGAGAAGCCGAACTGGTCATTCGCCGCGCCGTCGCTCGCGGTGAGCTTGGCCGTCTGGCTCCAAGTGCCGCCCGAGTCGCTGAACACGTAGGCCGCGCCTTGGGCAAAGTTGCCGTTGACGGTGGCGTTGACCGCACCGACGAGGGCGGTGCTGCCGACGAGGACAACCGAGCTGCCGAAGGCGTCACCCGTCGCGCCGTCGCTGGCGGTGAGCTTGGCCGTCTGGCTCCAGGTGCCGCCCGAGTCGCTGAACACGTAGGCCGCGCCTTGGCTGCCGTTGCCGTTGACGGTGGCGTTTTCCGCACAGACAATGGCGGTGCTGCCGGAGACGGCGACCGAGATGCCGAAGAAGTCATACGCCGCGCCGTCGCTGGCGGTGAGTTTGGCTGTCTGGCTCCAGGTGCCGCCCGACTCGCTGAACACATAGGCCGCGCCCTGATACTGGTTACCGTTGACGGTCGCATTGGGCGCGCCGACGAGAGCGGTGCTGCCGGACAGCGCGACCGAGAAGCCAAACCTGTCACCCGCCGCGCCGTCGCTCGCGATCACCTTCTGCTCCAGCCACACCAGCGGATCCACGGTGAGCGGATAGGCCGCATGCGCGTCATTCACGGCGATGAGGATGCGATCGCCTTCGTTTTTGAGTGTCGCCGGCACGACCTTGTCGTTCGCATCCGTCACGACCAACTGCCCATAGCGCAGCTTGCCGAAAGCGAGCGTGCCGTCCGGAGCGCCGGCATCCTGTCGGCTCGCCTTGTTGTTAGCGCCGAGCGCGAGTACGAGTTCGCCCGCCCCGCCCGGCCGTTTGTTGACCGTGAAGCCCTGCTCGAAGCCGACCGGCAGCACCCGCCACCATTCGTTGAGCGCACCGTGGGTATAGCGCACCTGATTGCCCGTGATTGCGGGCTGCACTTGGCTGACGGGTGCCAGCGTCTTGCCCCGTCCGAAACCAAGGAGATGCAGCGCGAGCGGCGCGGCGCCCTTGGCGTTGAAGTGCGCACCCGCGGCATCGAAGCAGGCCGTGAGCGAGGATTGGGGCAAGGTGGCGCAGCCCTTGGTATTGACGTTATAAGCGGCGCCCGCATCCTTCGCGAGCGATTGATAAAACACCGGACGCAGCGCCGCGGGCAGCGTCTGGTTAGTAGAGTGTGTGGGCTGCATTGCGGCGCCTGTTGCCGCTCCATTCGCCGGTGCGGCAAACGCAAAGCCGCCGCCCGCCAGTGCGAGCGCCGACAGAAATACCTTGAGACCGATGGTCCCTGAAATGTTCATGGAAGATGCCCCTCATTACAACCGAGTGGTTAAACCGGGCCGCAATGGTCCGGACCGACACGCGAGAGAATATCGAGGCGGGGTCTGCCGGACATATCTGTTGGAATTGGCGCAGCAGACCTGGGCCGACACGCGAACGGGTGCCGAGGCGGACTATACACCCGAAAAATGGGTTATGGAAGAGATCCTGTCCTCGCCCCGCTCCGGCCACCCGGAGGAGCCGACAATAAAGACACGGACCGAAATTTGTGGCCCGTTTCAGCACCATCTTCTCTCCGTGTGTTCAGCGCTCTCTGTGGTTAATCTCTCCGCCGTCGTCCGCGGAAACTCAGGGAGTTTGGGTCTTGGCGGGCGCCGGCGTATCGCCGGGCCCAACGATGCGATCGATAGTAATTGTTATCTTTTGGTCACCGGACGCGAGCGTTATGCGTTGCGCGCCGAAGAGATCGCCTTTCTGCGGCATCGCTTCGCCGGTGCTCGAAAGGCGGGCCGTGATTTCGATGGGTCCGTCGGCATGGGAAAGATCGTCTCCTGCGAGCATCGCGTCGTTATCACTTAATGCGACCGTGACCGGAAACCGGGTAACCGTCAAACGATGAACCGCGAACGGGGCACCGCCTTGCGGATTGCGCACAAACACGAAGAGCGTCTCGCCCGGCTTTGTCTTCGATGCAAGTTCCGGTGCAAGCTTCACCGTCACGTCGAGCCGCGGTCCGCTCGCGGCGACAGCAGGTGTAGCAGCAGTGGCCGCGGCGCCGAGTTGGGTCAGGCGCGAGCGGATGAACGCGGCCATTGGCGCCGGAATCGGTTGTCCGAGTAGCCGTTGCCAGTTGACGATCGCGGTCGCCCGATCGCCATCGGCCAGCGCCAGCAAGCCGCCGTACCATAGTCCGCGCACGTTATCGGGATCGACCTTGAGCACGGCCGCAAAGATGGCCCGCTCCTGATCGCTGAGGTGCCCGGGATCGGCTAGTACCCGCGCTTCGCCCCAGGCCGCGAGCAAATCCGGATCCTGCTCATGATCGATACGGACGGCCTGCGCATAGGCCGTCGCAGCGGTCGCATAATCGCCCATGGCACTGTCGGCACGTCCCAGCGTGATCCAGCCGTTTTCGTCATTCGGATGCGATTTGAGATGCGTCTTGAGTTCGGCGAGCATGACGTCGGCGCTGTGCAGCACAGCCGCGCGATCGCCTTGGATCGCGGCGCGCCAGTCGCCAACCTGCCAGTAAAGAATCACCGCCGCCAACGGTACGAAAACAAGGGCCAGCCAACTCCAGCGATAAGATCGGAGAGGTTGCCAGGCAGCGTGTTCCATGGGTGTGGGCTCGATGTCTTCGGCGGCGGCAGAGAGATCCTCGGGCGGAAGCAGTCCGGCCGCAACATCGTCGCCCAGTTCCGCGGTGAGTTGTCGATGGGTATCTTTTTGCGGAATTGGCCGGGAACGATGCAACCAGGGCCACGCGAGCAGCGCAAGCACCACGACCACGAGCAGGCCGGCAGCGAGCAGAAAGGCCATCAGCCGCGTTCCGTTTCGTTGCGTCCGACGAGCAGACGCCGGCGCCGCCGGATCGTTACCCCCGCAACTCCCGCCGCAATGAGCAGTAGCGCGGCGGGACCGAACCACAGCACCCAGGTGCTTCCCGCAAGCGGCGGATCATAAACCGCAAACAGGCCGTAGCGTGCGATCATGTAATGGCGAATCTCGGCATCGCTCGCGCCGGCGAGAAGTTTTTGACGGACCACGCGGCGGAGATCCGCCGAAACGATGGAATCGGACACGGCGATCGTTTCGTTCTGGCACACGGGACAACGCAGTTCGCTGGTAATGGCTTGGTAACGCGCTTCGAGACGGGGCGGCAATACACCGGGACCTTTGGGAGCCGGCGCGGCAGTGGCCGCGGCAACGACGAATATCATTGCAAGTGCAACGAAACCGGCGGCTCTGTGGTTCACTCTTCCGTTTCCAGCTTGTGCACCAACGGCAACACTTCCGTTTCGGCGTCCTGCAGACTGATCACTCCGGTGAACTTGCGCCGAACGCGTCCGTTGCGATCCACCACAAAGGTTTCCGGCACGCCGTAGATGCCGAAGTCGAGCGCCGTGCTACCAGTCGGATCGAAGGCGACGGCGCGGTAGGGATCGCCCCAGCGTTCGAGCCAAGCATGCGCGGCGGACCGGGTATCTGAATAATCGAGTCCGTAAATCGTGACGCCCTCCTTCGCCAACCACGCAAGTGTTTGACTCTCGTCGGTGCAGGAAACGCACCAGCTTGCGAACACGTTGACGAGCGCGACTCCGCCGTGCAAATTCGCCGTGCCGATTTTTTTGGCGGGGTCAGCGAGCGTCGGCAACGAAAACTCGGGAGCGGGCTTGTTGATCAGCGGCGACGGAATGTAGCGCGGATCATGGCCGAATCCGAGAGCAAGAAACGCAACCAGCACACCAGCTACCGCAAGCGGGACCAACGCCCATAGCATCCGGCGCATCAGGGCGTCTCCGTGCTGACACCCTGCGGAAGTCGGGCCTCGCTGCGCCGACGGTAACGTGGATTGCTCAGTGCGAGCAGTCCGCCAAGGGCAATGAGCCAGCCGCCCAGCCAGATGAAGCGTACGAAGGGGCGCACTTGCAGCCGCACGCTCCAGGCGCTGTCGCCGATAGGCTGACCCATCGCGATGTAAATGTCGTGCGTCGGTTTCCAGGAAATCGCCGATTCACTGGTCGGCGTACCACCTTTGTACACCCGCGATTCGGGTCGCAGCACGGCGACCGTTTGACCATCGCGCATCACTCGAAATGTCCCCTGCTCGCCCTGATAGTTGGGCCCGCTCACGCTGCGCTCGGAAACAAAGGAGAAATGGTAACCACCCACTTCGGCCGTCTGTCCCGGCTTGAGCCCGGTATCGAGATAGCTCGACGTTGTGCTGGAAACGGTGATGCCGAGAATCAGCAGACCGGCGCCAAAATGTGCAAGCGTCATCCCCCAGGCGCCGCGCGAAAGACTCAGGCGCCGTCCCGTCGGTGCCTGTCGCACCCGGCGCAGTACCTCGGCCCAGGCGCTCACCATGACCCAGATCGCGAGCGCGACGCCGGCGACGGTTACCATTGAGACGCCGTTCCAAATTGCCGCGCCGACAGCAACGGCAAGCACGATCGCGAGTGCCAACGGTGCGCGCAGTCGCCGCCATAATTCGCGCCACTCGCCGCGCCGCCAACGAATCGCCGGCGCAAACCCGATAAGCAAGAACAGCACCACCATCAGCGGAATGAATACGGTGTCGAAATACGGTGGCCCGACGGACAAGCGGCCTCCGCTCGTCACCTCGTAAATCAAGGGATACAGCGTGCCGAGCAGCACCGCCGCGCAGGCGACGACAAGCACCACATTATTGGCGAGGATCAGCGTCTCGCGCGAGAGGAACGCAAAGCCGCCGCCGCCCACAAAACGCGGTGCCCGCCAGGCATAGAGCGCGAGCCCGCCAAACAGAGCAATGCCGAGTAGCACGAGGACATAAATGCCGCGGCGCGGATCCACCGAGAAGGCATGCACCGAAACCAGCACGCCCGAGCGCACGAGAAAGGTGCCGAGCAACGAGAGTGAGAACACGAAAATTGCAAGCAACGCGGTCCAACCCTTGAAGGCGCCGCGCTTCTCGGTCACGGCAAGCGAATGAATCAGCGCAGTGCCCGCGAGCCAGGGCATGAAAGAGGCATTCTCCACCGGATCCCAGAACCACCAGCCGCCCCAACCGAGTTCGTAATAGGACCAGAAGCTCCCGACCGTGATTCCGGCGGTAAGAAACAGCCAGGCGACGAGCGTCCAGGGCCGGGTCCAGCGCGCCCAGGCGGTGTCCATGCGTCCGCCGATAAGCGCCGCGACCGCAAAGGCGAAGGCGACCGAAAAGCCGACATAGCCCATGTAAAGCATAGGCGGATGAATCGCGAGAAACGGGCTTTGCAGAATTGGATTGAGATCGGCGCCACTTGCAGGCGGCGGCAGCGCCCGCACGAAGGGATTCGACAGCCAGATCGTAAAGACGAGAAAACCGATGCCGATGACGCCCATCACGCCGAGCACCCTTGCGGCGAACGCGGCCGGCAGGCCACGGCTGAAAGCGGCGACGACTGCACCCCAAATCGAGAGGATCAATGTCCACAGAAGTAGCGAGCCCGCATGGGCGCCCCACACGCCGGTGAACTTATACAGCAGCGGAACAAGGGCATTGGAATTATCGGCCACGTATTGCACGGTCAAGTCGGTTGTTACCATTGCCCAGGTGAGACAGCCGAAGGCGGTGGCGACCGCGAGAAACTGAGCGACCGCTGCCGGGCGTGTGAGGGCCATCAGTCGCGGCGCGCGGCGCCAAGGTCCGATGAAGCCGGCTGCCGCCTGCAAGACGGCGAGCGCCAGCGCCAGCATGAGCGCGAATTGACCGAGTTCAGGGGCCATTGCCGCTTACTCCGTCGTCCATCGCGCCCGGCGTGCGATAGCGGGTGCCGTTTTCATTGTTGTAGAGTTTGAGCGGCATGTATTTTGAATCGTGCTTCGCAAGCACGTCGTCGGCGACGAATACGCCGCCCGGTCCCATGTGACCGTTCGCGATCACGCCCTGCCCGGGACGGAAGAGATCCGGCAACACGCCCGTGAAAATCACCGGAATGCTGCGCTTATTGTCGGTCACGACGAAACGCACGGTGAGCGAACCCGGCTCGCGCTTCACCGAACCCTTTTCGACTAGACCGCCCAAGCGAAAGACGCGATTCGGACCGGGATCTTTCGCGAAAGTCTGAGTCGGCGTGTAGTAATAAAGCAGGTTGCCGCTGAAGGCCTTGAGTGCGACGCCGACGCCGACGCCGACGCCGACGATAATGCCCGCGACGACCAACAGGCGCTGCCGCCTCGGCGTCACTGTTCCTCCTCCAATTGCCGAATGGCCCGCTCGCTCGCGCGCTTCAGGCCGCGCACCGCCGCCCACGCACTGCCCGCCATCACCACGAAGACAATGCCGTAGGCCGGCCACACATAAATCGCGTAGCCGCCCATGGAGAAGAACTCGTGCAGACTGCTCATCGATCGTCTATCCCAGCACCCGTTGCGCGAGACCGCGCGAGCGACGGTTTCGACGCAGGATTTCGGTGCGTAAACGCAAGCTAATCAACCATGCACAATAGCAGGTAAAACCGCAAATCATTACCAGCAACGGCCACAACATTGAAGGTGCGATCGTCGAGCCGCTGAGCGAGAGGCTTGCACCCTGATGCAGGGTCGTCCACCATTGCACCGAGTAGTGGATGATCGGCACGTCCACCGCGCCGACGATCGCCAGTATAGCCCCAGCGCGGTCGCCCGTGCGTTGATCGGGAAAAGCATTGACGAGCGCAATATAACCGAGGTAAATGAAGAGCAGGATCAGCTCCGAAGTGAGCCGTGCATCCCAGACCCAGTAGGTTCCCCACATCGGTTTGCCCCACAGCGAACCGGTCACCAGGGCGAGAAAGGTAAAGGCTGCGCCGATCGGTGCGGCCGCGGCCGTGACCGCATGCGCCATGCGCAGCCGCCAAACGAGACCGACAATGCTGGCGACGGCCATCACGGTAAAAACGAGGAGCGACAGCCACGCGCTCGGCACGTGGATATAGATGATGCGGAATCCGTCGCCCTGCTGATAGTCGGGCGGCGCGAGCACCAACCCGCCGACGAGTCCGGCGGTAATGAGGACGAAGCCGATCCATTTGAACCAGGGAGAAGTTCTCGCCGCGAGGCGGAACAGAACCGGCGGCGAGCCGAGCTTGTGCAACCAGGTGAACACGATCCTTATGACCTCCCGCGCAAGCCGAGTTCCCGCATGAGCAACGCCTCAACTTTCATAGCTGATCCTGAGTGCCGCCGCCGCCGCGGGGGGCAGCAGGCTTACACCCAATATGAAAAGGGCAGCCAACGCAGCAAATGCTTGTCCCTGCGACTGTCCAGCCATCGCAAGCGTCGCGCTGTGTGCACCGAAAATGAGCACCGGCGCCGCGAGCGGAAAAACCAGTACGGGCGCCAGCACTGCTGCCTGACGCAGCGACACCGTAAGCGCGGCTACCAGCGTACCGAGCAGGGTAAGCAGCGGTGTGCCGAGGAGCAGCCCCGCCACCAGCGCTCCGATTCCGCGCGCCGGCATGAACAACATCGTTCCAACCAACGCCGCCCCGCATACGATCGGCAAACCGGTGACGATCCAGTGCCCCAGCGCCTTGGCCAGGATCACCAGAGTCAATGGACGCGGTGTCAGCAGCAATTGTTCCAGCGTTCCGTCCTCATGATCCACTCGAAAAAGCCCTTGTAATCCCAACATGCCAGCGAGAAAGGCGATCACCCAGATCACGCCCGGTGCAAGCGGCCGCAGCAGGGAAGG
Organism: Gammaproteobacteria bacterium; assembly: GCA_050739575.1. GTDB lineage: Bacteria > Pseudomonadota > Gammaproteobacteria > JAKDMP01 > JAKDMP01 > JBOIBN01. Next base: position 7,267 of record JBOIBN010000005.1, on the reverse strand, counting down.
CTCGGCGCTCAACCCGAGCGGAAAGAGCATGCTCGTAACCAGAAAGAACACCAGGGGCGTCGCCGCCTCGCCCGGCCGGCGCCACGCGAGCAGCAATTCCCGGCGCGCCAGTTCAGTGAACATCGCGCTGCAGCTGCGGCAAATTCACCGCAATCACGTCCATACCTGCGAGCGGTAGAGGCTGATGCGTAGCCAGCACTGCAATGCCGCCGGCTGCGAGGTGCTCCCTTACCAGCGCCTGCACCAACTGTACGCCGGCAGCATCAAGACTCGTCAACGGCTCGTCGAGCAACCACAGGGCACCGTTTCCCAGCAGCAGGCGGGCGAGAGCCACCCGCCGGCGCTGGCCTGCCGAAAGTTCTGCGCACCGCCGCCCGCCGAGCATATCCAAACCCACGCGATCAAGCGTCGCATCCACTTCCTCTGCGGACGCCGCCGAGAGCAAACGCGCTGCAATGCGCAGATTTTCGCGCGCAGTCAATTCGAGTTTCACACCGTCGCGATGGGCAATGTAGCGCAAACATTCGCGATAGCGGATGGAATGCGGCGAGACCCTGTCGCTACCGTAGCGCACTGCGCCGCTCTCCGGCGGAGTCAGTCCCGCCAGTACACGAATCAGGCTGGTTTTCCCTGCCCCGTTCCCGCCGCGCAGGTGCAGAATCGAGCCGGCGTCGACACGCATCGAAAGCCCCGAGCAAACGCAGTATTCGCCGCGAAAAACCTCCAACCGCTCAAACTCCAATGCCGCGACTGGTGTCGGGGAAGCAGCTTGATTCCGCAATGTATTTGCCGCCACGGCCTGGACGATACCCACGTGATTGCCCGTTTTCGGGATTCTTATGATAAAGGCCGCCGTCCCATCCCTGTGCGGCCGGGTCCAAAAGGACTATACTTCCAGTGCTTGTTTTATGCGAACTATCCAGTTCTTACGCGATCTCAGGCTTTATAGGACCTACCGGTCCTTGCTGGAACGCTTTATGGTTCCTGCATTCGGGAACTTTTCGGGGATGACCGCTACCGGGTGGCTCTCCCACGACTTTCGAGAGGCGTTTCAGATGATTTTTGTTCCTCAATCTCCGTCCCAAGGGCGGTGTTCCACTTTGCCTGCCGAGGCCGACACCAAGCTCAAATTCGGCACCGACAAGCGCTTTCAGCTCGAACTGCGCCGTCGGGTCGAAGAGTACCTGCGCAGCACGGGGCGCGCCGAGCGCGATTTGCCGCAAACGTATCTTAAGACTGCGGTCATCGTTCTCGGTTTCGCCGCGTTCTACACGGGACTCGTGTTTTTCGCCTCTGCCTGGTGGCAGGCGCTGCCGCTTGCGATCCTGCTCGGTCTCAGTGCCGCGCTGATCGGCTTCAATCTCCAGCACGACGGCGCACATCGGTCCTATTCACGGCACTCGTGGATGAACAAACTCATGGCCATGGCTCTCGACATGCTCGGCGGCAGTTCGTATCTGTGGCACTGGAAGCACAACGTCTTCCACCACACCTACTCCAACGTGGCCGGTCACGATACGGACATCGATCTCGGCATCATCGCGCGCATGACGCCGACGCAGCGGCGTCTGATCTTTCACCGCTGGCAGCAGTGGTACATCTGGCTGCTGTACGGCGTGGTCGCGCTCCGCTGGCAACTCTACGGCGATTTCGAAGAAGTACTGACCGGCCGGGTCGGCCGCCATCGGGTGCCACGACCGAAGGGGTGGGATCTCGCAACCTTCATCGCCGGGAAACTCGTGTTCTTCATGCTCGTCCTGGGGCTGCCTTTGCTGTTCCATCCGCTGTGGGTGGTGGCGCTTTTTTACGGCGTGGCCGCGATCACGCTGGGCCTTGCCCTGAGCGTGGTATTTCAGCTTGCTCATTGCGTGGAAGAAGCGGACTTCCCGATGCCCGCGGAGGACAGCGGACGCATCGAGAACGCCTGGGCGGTGCATCAAGTCGAGACGACGGTGGATTTCGCGCGCCGCAGCAAGGTGCTCGCCTGGCTGCTCGGTGGTCTCAACTTCCAGATCGAGCATCATCTGTTCTCGCGGATCAACCACGCGAACTATCCCGCCATTTCGCAACTGGTGGAGGACACCTGCCGCGAGTACGGCGTGAGATACAACCAGCACCGGTCCATCTGCGCCGGGATCGTATCGCACTTCCGGTGGCTGCGGCGGATGGGAAGCACAGCCTGAAAGGGCATAAAATATCGTGCATACAGCGTCCTCCAGCGGCGCTGTTCAACAGTCTTGAACGCAAGCCACCTGCCTGAAATAGGAACAAATCATGAAATCGCTTCGATGCCTTGCCTGCATGGCCGTCTTTTATGCGCTCGTGTCGGCGACTTCGTTTGCTGCCCCGGTTCCTGCCGCCTCCTCGTCCGCGCGTGGTTTTCAGCTCATCGATCTGCGCAGATTGGTCAGTCTTAGCGAGCCGCAAATTTCTCCCAACGGCAAGGAGATCGCCGTCATCGCGTCGCGGCCACTATGGAAAACCGACGACACGAAAGACGAGATTGACCTCATTGACGTTGCAACCGGAAAATTCCGCAGCCTGACCTTCGATCGTACCGGTCTCGACGCGCCACGTTGGTCGCCCGATGGCACGCGGCTTGCATTCATCGCCGATGCGCCGTCCAGCGCTTCCAGCGAGGACCCGGAAGATACGCAGTCGCAATTGTTCGTGATGCCGATGAACGGCGGCGACCCCGTCCAGACCACCTACGCACAAAACGGCGTGGACGAATATGCCTGGAGTCCGGACGGCAAACGGATTGCCTATGTCGTTCAGGATTCCCCGCCGCAGTCGGGGGACGGTGAAAAATACGACAACGCGTTCAAGGTCAGCGACAACAATTACACGACGCGCGCGGCGGTGCTCCCCTGGCATTTGTGGGTGGTTCCGGCGACAGGCGGCCAGTCAAAACGCCTGACAAAGGGGCCATGGAGCCTCGATACCGACCAAGGCACGGCCATGCCGCTAACCTGGAGCAGGGATGGCCGCATGATCGTCTTTACACGGTTCCCGGACACTTACTACGGCAACGCCTACCGCTCGACCATCGCCGAGGTGCCCGCGGACGGCGGCAAGGTGCAGACGCTGGTCGCGGCGGAAGGATCCGGCGGTCTCGCCTACGCGTCCGACGGAAAAGCCTACGCTTTTATTCGCCCACGCAACGGTGACCAGAACAACGGCAACGCGGTGTACGTCCATGCAGCGGGAAAGACTTACGATCCGACCGCGGCGCTGGCGCGCAACATCGAGGATTTCCGTTGGCTTCCGCACGACAATGCGCTGCTCATGACCGGCGAGGATGGCAGCCACATGGCCCTGTGGCGCCAGCCGCTCGACGGCTCCGCCGAGCAACTCAATCTCGGCAACGTCAGCCCGTCGTCCAGCTTGAGCATCGCCCAAACCGGCGCCGTCGCGTTCGTCGGCGACACTGCGCAGCACCCGGACGAGCTTTATGTGATGACATCAATTCACTCGAAACCGCGACGGCTGAGCGATTTCAACGCCTTCGTGGACGCGATAAAACTGGGGCGCGTCGCCTCCATCGCATGGCAGGGACCGAACGGTTTCCGGGAAGACGGTGTACTCACCTATCCCGTGGGGTTCCAAGCGGGGCGTAAATATCCATTGGTGCTGGTGATCCACGGCGGACCGGAAGGCGCCACCATGCTGGATTTCGACCCCATGACGCAGATCCTTGCGGCTCGCGGCTTTCTTGTTTTCCGACCCAATTATCGCGGCAGCATCAATCTCGGCGACGCCTACCAACACGCGATCTACCGCGATACCGGAGAGGGGCCGGGCAAGGACGTCATGGCGGGGCTTGCGGCCGTCGAGAAGCTCGACATCGTGGACACGAACCGCATCGGGGTTTCCGGCTGGTCTTACGGCGGCTACATGACCTCGTGGCTGAACGGAAACTATCCGTCCACGTGGAAGGCGGCAGTGGAAGGCGCCGCGCTCAACGATTGGGTGATGGACTATACGATTTCTTTCTATCAAAAGGGCGATCTCTATTTCTTTGGCGGTTCGCCGTGGACGAAGCAATACACAGACATCTGGCGCCAACAATCACCGATCGAATACGCCCACAACGTCACCGCACCGACCCTCATTCTCGCCGATGTCGGCGACCCGAACGTGCCGATCGTAAACAGCTACGAGATGTATCACGCACTACGCGACAACGGAGTTACGACCGAGTTCTATGCCTATCCCGCCGACACGCACTTCCCGCACGACATCGTGCGCACAACGGATGTTTACCGGCGCTGGATCGACTGGATGGTGAAATACTTGAAACCGACGGCGGATTAAACAGGCTGGTTATCACCCCCTCCTCCACTCATGACACGCAAAACCCTGATCCGCGAAATCGTAATCCTCACGGGCACGACGGCCTTGAGCGGCTTCTTGTTCTGGATGGCGATTTATCTTACGGGGGCGTTGACCATCATTCCGGGAGCGCTCGTGCTTTTCCTGATGCTTGCGTGGTACGCACGCCGCATGACCACTCTTCAACTCGTCGCGGAGCGCACGGCGTTCGCGTGTCTTATCGCGGCGCAGGCGAGCCTGCTCGCGGCCGTCGCCGTGGAAGTCCTGCCGACCTTCCTGCACGGCATCGTCTGACGGTGGCCTTGCGCCGTCGCAATCTGTTAGCCTTGGAAATGAATCTGGGCACGATGGCGGCGTGAATCTTCCGATCGGCAATTTGTCGCTCGCGACACAGACGGCGTGGACGCTGACGCGTCTTGCCATCGTCATCGGTGCGACGCTGGCCGCCTGGGCTATTCTCGTCGAGATCCTGCGCCGTATCCTGCGCGCCCTGCACTTCGAACTCGGCCAGCGTTTCGTGCGCCGCTGCCGGCTTCCGCTCGCAGTGCTCCTGGCGGCGTTGGCGGGTCTGATCGCCCTGCCCGCGCTTCCTGCCGTACACGCAACCACCGCAAGTGCGCTTATCCACGGCCTCGAAGTCGCGCTCATAATCGGCTGCGCGTGGTTTCTCAGGGGGCTCGTGCGAGTGGGCGGCGATACCCTCATGGCGCGCCACCCGACCGACACCAGCGACAACTATCGCGCCCGTTCGCTGCGTACCCAGGTCAGCGTCATCGAACGCGTCGCTACCGCACTAATCGCGCTCATCGGACTCGCCGCCGCACTCATGACCTTCCCACAGGTGCGCGCAATTGGCACCAGCCTGCTGGCTTCCGCCGGGATTGCCGGCATCGTAGTCGGTATCGCCGCGGGTCCGGTGCTGGGGAACCTTCTCGCGGGGCTCCAGATCGCTCTCACCCGCCCGATCAATCTCGACGACGTAGTCGTGATAGATGGCTACTGGGGACGCATAGAGGAGATCACCACTACCTACGTCGTGGTGAGCGTCTGGGACGAACGCCGCCTGATCCTGCCATTCTCCCGCATTATCACGTCGTCGTTCGAGAACTGGACGCGCCGCCACTCGGAGCTTCTCGGCACCGTCTATTTCTACACCGACTACAACGTCCCGGTCGATGAACTGCGGACCGAACTCGAGCGCATCTGCCACGCCTCGAAGAACTGGGACGGAAGGGTATGCTCCATCGTAGTAACCGACGCCACCGAGCGCACCCTCCAACTGCGCGCGTTGGTGAGTACAGCCGACTCAGGTAGAGGCTGGGATCTGCGTTGTGAAGTGCGCGAAAAACTGATCGGATATCTGCGCATACATCATCCCGAAAGCCTGCCGCGCAGCCGCCTCGCCTGGGAGGAGAAATCTTCAGGCAAAGCAGGAACAAAGCTCACGGACGCTTGAATCATGGCCCGCAAGCCGACTATGCTGTTGACACCCCGCTGCGAGCACAGGCAATGAACGAGCACGACGACCCGGCCCAGCTTCGCCCGGAGCTGGCCAATGACGTATCCCTGACGGAACAGGACGAGGAGTACGCCGCCAGGCCCATTCCACCCGTGGAACAGCGCGTGCGTCACTGGCACCACTGGCGCACGGGAGGGCTGTTGACGGCCATCGCGGGAGTCATTCTGTTTATCTGCGGCTTCTATTCGAAGACCAAGCTCGCCATGCAACTCGGCGGCTTTCTGATTCTCGCCGGTGCCGTCGTATTTACCGCCGGCGTCATCGGAGGCTGGATTACCCGTCAGCGTCCCTTGGACTGAGAGGGAACAGCGACCGGAGGGAGGCCTCCCTCCGGTCCGATGATTTCCCGTCCGACCGATCCCCTATTGCCCGCCCTGGATGTCCCATTCTCCATTGGGTTGACGACACGCCACTTGGTTCACAGATTGCGGCTGCCCGCTCTGGGAGTAACTTTTGAACACGAAGGTGCGGCATGGTTCGCCGTTTTGGGTTGTGGTTTGCGTCGGCGTTACCGCATAGGACTGGCCGGTATCCGGATTGGTCCACGTCGAAGTCCGGCCCGTGGGGTTGTTCTCCAGCGCCATGGCCGTCTTTTGCCGATCGCTCTGATCCATTTTTTTGCCGATTGCGCCACCCGCCAGTGCTCCGCCGATGGCGCCGGCAATAGTCATCAGGGTTTTGCCGCTTCCGCCACCGAACTGGCTGCCCACAAGTGCTCCAGCCCCGGCGCCGACCAAGGTGCCGGTTTGCTCCTTGCTGGCGCAACCACCTAATGCCAATAATGCAGCCAGCAAAGCAACCGAAAACGACACATAAATACTTTTGTTCATTGCATGTCCTCCTTCAACTTGTGCACTTGAAAGTGTAACGCAAACCAGACACCGGACACTCGCCTCATACGCTTGAGCGCGCGTATGCGAACTTTATAAAAGTTTAGATTTTATTTATAAGTAAGTGTATAAGTAAGTGAATTTATTGGTGCTGGGGCCGGACTCACACTGTCCGCTGAAACCCGCACAGTTTGGGCATTCCACCAGATACGCCCCGAAGGTTACTCACAAAGTTACTCACAGATTGCCCTTGCTGCCCCTGCATCCGGCGCCAACTCTGCACCCTTGGATTGTACCGTGGAAGTCACGGTCGTAGCGTACTATCGGCGGGACTTGCGAATAGTAGCCTAAGGCGCCCGTAGCGTGCGGATTCTCGCGGATCACTGTAGTAAGGACCAACCGGCGTAAAATCCCGAGCGGGACGATCCTTCGGGGGGCTAGCGTGAACAGGTGGATAGGGTAATCCCCCCATTATTAGCGGCAGCCAGAAGTAGGGTTTAGGCCGCCATGGCCAACTTCTGCATGGGCGTCACCCCGCCGATGCCCATGTTGGGCCGCTCGTGATTATAGGTCCATAACCAAC